>JAAYUJ010000171.1 GCA_012517775.1 Deltaproteobacteria bacterium | reverse complement strand
TATATGCTTCGCACCGGCAATCTCATCCGGGTGCGTCTGGACAGACAGCAGGGGGATAAATCCTGGATAACAGTGTTGGAGCAGGATCCGGGCATGGAAGGAGCTTTCCTTGCCATGGCTCCCGACACCGGAAGGGTTCTCTGTATGGTTGGGGGCCGGGATTTTGAGAAGAGTCAATTCAACCGGACCACTCAAGCCATCCGTCAGCCCGGATCCTCCTTCAAGCCGATCATTTATGCCGCAGCCCTCGACAGAGGCTATACCCAAGCTTCGATCCTGGTGGATTCCCCTGTATCCTTTGATGACAACAGCCTGAAAGGGGCCTGGAAGCCATCCAATTATGACCGCCGCTTCTGGGGCTCGATCACCTTGCGGAAGGCGCTGGTGAACTCCAGGAACGTCGTGACCGTGAAGCTGCTTAACTCCATCGGTGTCGACTATGCCATCAACTATGCGAGGCATCTCGGCATCACCGCACCGCTCACGCCGACCCTCTCTCTGGCCCTCGGAGCATCCGGGGTCACGCTCATGGAGCTTGTGACGGCCTATTCTCCTTTCGTGAACCAGGGGGAGCGTGTCGAACCGTATCTCATCGAGAAGATTGTCGACCGGCATGGAAACCTGGTCGAGGAACATCGGGTACACAGAGTGAGTGTGATCTCCCCGCAGACGGCATATATAATGAACCACCTCCTTCAGGGAGTCGTGGAGAGCGGGACGGGTACAAGAGCGAAGGAGATCGGACGGCCCGCCGGGGGAAAGACGGGGACGACCAATGAAATGAAGGATGCCTGGTTCATCGGATTCACCCCGACGGTCCTTGCAGGGGTATGGGTAGGATACGACGACCACACCCTTTCCCTGGGGAAGGGAGAAACCGGGGGGCGGGCCGCCTGCCCCATATGGGTCTACTTCATGAAGGAATACCTGAAAGATCAGCCCATTCTCACCTTTCCCATTCCCCCGGGGATCGTTTTCGCCAAGATGAATCCCAATTCCGGTTATATTGCCAGCTTCGACGATCCGAGTGCCGTCTTCGCCGCGTTTTCGGGGAGTCCGCCCGCAAAGAGAGTCTCCTACACTGTGTCGCGGGAAGCCGATTCAGATGCGGAGGACAGTTCCTCTTCAACGGAAAAAACAGAGTCCTTTTTCAAGTCTGACCTTTTCTAGAATGTGCAGGTTTGGAAGCATGGAACAATACTTCGGACCGGAAGGACTTCTTGCAAGAAAGCTGAAGCACTTCGAATCCAGACCGTCCCAGCTGAAGATGGCTCAGGCGGTGCACGCATCACTGAAGGAGGAGAGCACCCTTCTGGTTGAAGCGGGGACAGGAACAGGCAAGACCTGGGCCTATCTCATTCCTGCCATCATGAGCGGAAAGCGCGTCGTGGTGTCGACAGGCACAAAGACCCTCCAGGACCAGATCCTCGACAAGGATGTTCCCCTTCTGCGGCAGCTTCTTTTTCCCCGGATTCAAGCAGTGTGCCTCAAGGGGCGAAAGAATTACCTCTGCAAGAGGCGGTTCAAGGACTTTGCCTACCAGCCCGCTCTCTACAAACCGGATGAAGCGAAGCTTTTTTCGCGTTTCCTAAAGTGGGCGAACCGAACTACAACGGGTGATCGAGCCGAAATCGAGTGGCTGCCGGATCGATTCCATCTGTGGAATGAAGTGAGTTCGAGTGGCGATCAGTGCCTGGGACAACTCTGCCAGGAACAGCCCCATTGCTTTTTGACCCGTACACGAGCTGCGGCCTCGCGGGCACAGATCGTCGTCGTGAATCATCACCTGCTTTTTGCGGATCTTGCCCTGCGCAGCAGGGAAAAGGGGGAGGTTATTCCGGATTATGACGCCCTGATCCTCGATGAAGCACATCAATTGGAGGATATAGCCGGGCAGTATTTCGGGGTGGAATTCAGCACCCCCGGCCTTCTGG
>JAAYUJ010000170.1 GCA_012517775.1 Deltaproteobacteria bacterium | reverse complement strand
TCGCCAGTGTCCTCGGAAAGACCTTCTTCAAGCCCTCGGGATCTTTGACGGGAAGCTCTGTATCCGTGTCCCTGAAACGAACGGGCACAATCTTTCCTTCCTTGCCCAAAAAGACCGAACAGATGGGAATGGGCATTTTCCGTACCTGATCTTCAAAGACAGAATGTCGTCCTTCAGTCCTGGTGATCTCAGACATGATCTCCGTGGTAATACTCTCTTGGGTGGGCATTTTCCTGCTCCTCTCTTCGGATGGCATATCAGCAGTCTCCTAAACAGTTCACGATTATCAACCGGATTGCAGTCAATCCAGGGGAAATTTTCCTGCCTCCCCTTACTACCCAATTGTTTCTGCCCCTCAGTATATAGAAGTCCCACAACGGCGTCAAAAATCAAAGAATTCCACGCGATCTTTCTTAAAAAGAACTGCTGCCAAGTTGGTCTTCATAGGGCGATTCTCATATCATCAGTGCGTTCTCAACCAGTAAGTCGGGATTCCAATCCTGACAGCGCCTGCGCCCGGATGCCGGGTATGAAACCTGACCTACGAGGCAGTCAGGATCGGGAACTATTGAGAGGTTACTGATATTAAATGTAATAGCTTGAAATCGCATGTATATTTTAGTATACAGCAGGCGGGAAGATAATGAGGGGCAAGCGTCCAGGCGTATCAATCCAACACAACACTGGTGTTCAAGAGAAGGCGATCTTGATCAAAAAGGTCGCCGGCTTCAAGAGGGGGAAGGGAGATGACCTGCAGCCTCTTTCGATCACTGGGTCCAGCTTCGCTCAGTCTGCATATTTTTTACTGTATATGCATTCAGCTCCTCCTCGCCACCGGGGGGTGCTCTCATCCGGCATTGGAAAAATCCCTGGATGTGCCGTTGTCGGAGAAGCAGAATCCTCTCCAGAACCCGCAGGAAGTGATCGAATCAGAGTCTCCCCAGGTGAACACCTGTCTCACCCTGGAGAAGGCAGTGGAGGAGGCGGTCAAGGCGAGTCCCGAACTGGACCAAATGGAACGGAGAATGGAAGCCGCTTCCCAGCAGATCAAGCAGGTTGAGGCGGTGCTGTACCCCCGCATTCTCGTCTCCGAAGACTACAACGTTACGGACAATCCCGTCTATGCTCTCATGCATATCATCAATCAACGACGCCTTGAGCCTACTGTGAATTTCAACGATCCCGGCCGGCAGCAGGACTTCTCTACGCGGATTCAAGGGCAGTGGAGCCTCTTCGAGGGAGGTTCAAGATGGTACGACCGCAAGGCGGCGATGAATCAGCACCATTCCACGGAAGCGGAACTGATGGCGGCACGCAATCGGCTCGTATCAAAGGTAGCAGAAACGTATTACCAATGGCTCCAGGCCTTGAACTTCATCGGCGTCGCCGAGGAAACCCTCGAATCGGCCAGGACTGACGAACGGCTCGGAGAGGCACGACTGCAGGTGGAAATGGCCCTTCCCAGCGACATAGCCCGATTGAAGGCACGCACCGCAGAGGTAGAGGGGAACCTTGTCATGGCCAAGAGCAATGCACGGCGGTTGCAGGCCGCTCTGGAGCGTCTCCTTGCAAGGGACATTTCATCCGACGAGATCCCCGATCCATCCCTTTTCAACCCTTTCCCTGTCGTGGAGACGGCGGGGATCGAGGATCCTGACCTCCTGGTGAAGCAGGCCATGGAAAAGAGGCCTGAGATGGCCGCAGTCAAGGCCATGATCGCAGCCGCCTTTGCACGAGTGAAATCAGCACAGGGAGGCTTTCTCCCCAAACTTGCCGCAACCGGCCAGGTGGAGTGGAATTCCGAAGACTTGGGAAGGACCACGGATAGCTGGATGATAGGCCTTCAGGCCTCCCTCCCCTTATTCGAGGGCGGTCTCACGCTGGCCAGACTGCGGGAGGCAAGAGCCCGCTTGAGAGAAATGGAGGCAAGAGGAGAGCAGGTTGCCTTGGACATCGCCTTGGAGGTTCGGCAGGCAGCATTGACGGTCCAGGAGGTCTCGGAGAAGATCAAGGTTCAGGGCGAACGCAGGAAATGGGCCAGCAAGGCTCTCGAAGAAGTAAGGCATCAATACAGGAATGAAGTTGCCGGAGTCGATTCGCTGCTTCAGGCGCAGGTGGCGTGGAATCAGGCTGCAGTTGCTTACACCTCCGCAGTATTTGAAGGAAGAATCGCCCATGCACTTCTTCGACAATCCCTGGGAGACTTTGCCGACGGAATTCTATGACATTCGAACTGGATTGGGCCATGAGCGAATTTTCAGAACACACCGGCAAGGCGCCATTCAAGCAGGAGATCCTTAAAGGCTTCGGGGTACTGGCACTTCTTGTTTTCCTCATGCTCTGGCTTGCCGGAGCGTTCATCGACAAGGTCCAGCCGGGTCCTCCTGTTCCTGGGTCTGCACCTCCGAAGCTCGCCACTAAAAAAGTGGAGCGCAGGGTTTTCCCTCTCATCGTCGATCAGGTGGGAACGGTGAGCGCAAAGGATGAAGCGCGGGTCTCAAGTCGTATCATGGCCCAGGTGAAAGAGATCCTCGTCACGGAAGGCGATTCCATATCAGTAAGCCAGTTGGGGAGCTCCCAGGAGGGTGTATTGGCCCGGTTGGACAACCGGGATATGCTGGCTCGGGTCCATCAGGCGGAACAGCAGGTCCTTTCGATGCAGAATGCGCTGGAGGCAGGCCGGGCGAAGCTTGAGGGCGCCAGAGCACAGCTGGCGGCAGCTCGGGCAAACAGAGAAAAAAGCGTCTCCGACTACCGCAGGTTCCAAGATCTCCATCAAAATCAGGCGGCAACCGGTCAGCAGCTGCAGCACATGAAAACCCAGCGGAATGTTGCGGAAGCACAGGTTGCAGCCGCCGGGAAAGATGTCCAGGCTGCAGAGCAGGACACAGAGAGGTTTCAGGCACAGTTGAAAGAGGCAGAGGCTGGGTTGGCGGAGGCACGGGTAATGCTCAGCCATACGGCTATAAGGGCTCCATTCTCCGGAAGAGTCATCAAAAAGCTCGTCAACGTCGGGGACATGGTGGCCCCCGGCCAAACGATGTTCATTCTGGACAACACTTCTGCCCCCGAAATCCACGCCAACGTCACCGAGTCACTGATCCCCCGAATGAAGATCGGTCAGGAGGTGCCAGTCCATATTGATGCTCTGAACAGGTCCTTGGTAGGGATTCTCCAGGAGGTAGTTCCCAGGTCGGATCCCGGCACGCGGACCATGCTGGTCAAAATAAGCCTCGCACCAGATCCTTCCCTTGTCAGCGGTCTCTTCGCAAGGATTCAGATCCACCAGGGCCAGTACGAGGCTCTCGTCATACCCGTCAAGGCAGTGCGGGAAGTCGGCCAGCTCCAACTGGTAGACGTCGTGACACCGGCCGGAATACCCCAGAGACGATTCGTCACCCTTGGAAAGACTCACGGAGAGCTGGTGGAAGTGCTCTCCGGTCTCAATGAAAATGACGCGGTTGTCATTCCATGAGAGCTATGGAGGCGTTCAATTTCCACAATGAATCCTGAAAGCGGACACGAACACAACTGGATGACTCGCATCGTCGTGGCGTTCCTGGGAGGGAACCTGTCGGTACTCCTCATTCTTCTCAGCCTCATTGCAGGAGTTGTGGCTCTCTGGGTGACGCCCCGGGAAGAAGACCCCCAGATCATTGTCCCCATCGCGGACGTGATCATCCAGATGCCCGGTGCTTCGGCCCGTGAGGTGGAACGACAGGTGGCCACGCGGCTCGAGAAGCTCCTCTACCAGATCGATGGTGTCGAGTATGTCTATTCCACAAGTTATCCGTCCATGGCCATTGTGACGGTGCGGTTCTACGTGGGTGAAGACCGGGAGCGCAGCTGGGTAAAGCTCTATAACAAGATCCAGGGAAACATCGATCAGATTCCTCCGGGCTTGACCGGATGGGTCGTCAAGCCCGTGGAAATAGACGACGTTCCCATCGTGAACCTCACCCTCTACAGCAATCTTCATGACGACTACGACCTGCGGCGCATGGCCGAAGAACTGGAAATACGGCTTCAGAGCGTCAAGAACTCCGGCCGCACCTATATCTCCGGCGGAAGACCCCGGCAGGTCAAGGTCCACCTTTCACCCCAGCTCATGGCAGGCAGAGGAGTCTCCATCCAGGACCTTCAGAGGACCATTCAGGCTGCCAATGCGGCGATTCCTGCCGGCAGCCTGGTGAGCAACAACGAAGAAATCAGGCTCGATGCGGGCCGCTTCCTTTTCTCAGCCGGCGATGTGGGCGGCCTCATCGTGGGTATCCTGGAAGGACGCCCCGTGTATCTCAGGGAAGTGGCCACCGTGGAAGACGGACCGGCCATACCTGAAACCTATTCCCGTATCATCCTCGGAGAGAGGGCTTACTCGAAGCTCGACCCGGCAGCTGAATCATCGCCGATGCCGTCCAGCCTGCAGCGCTTTCAGGACTATCCCGCCGTAACGGTCGCTGTGGCGAAACGAAAAGGTACCAATGCCGTCTGGGTAGCGGAAGAAGTCATCAAGGAGGCGAAAGCGTTTGCAAAGGAGATCCTGCCGGAGGAAGTCCACCTGCGAGTTACCCGGGACTATGGAAAAACCGCCGATGAAAAGGTCAACGAGCTTGTGGAAGCCCTCATTGTGGCGATTGCCATTGTGGTCCTCCTTCTTGCCTATTCCCTGGGCTGGAGGGAAGGAATCATCATCGCTCTCGCCGTTCCCGTGACATTCAGCTTTACGCTCCTCATCAACCTGATGCTCGGATACACCATCAACCGTGTCACCCTTTTCGCCCTCATTCTGTCACTCGGTCTGGTGGTGGACGATCCCATCGTGGATGTGGAAAACATTCACCGACACTTTACCATGCGCAAACTGCCGCCATTCCAGGCCGTGGTTTTTGCGGTCAACGAGGTTCGTCCTCCCATCATCCTTGCAACTCTTGCCGTGATCATCTCCTTCGTTCCCATGTTTTTCATCACGGGAATGATGGGGCCTTATATGGCACCCATGGCGCTCAACGTCCCCATTGCCATGCTCATGAGCCTCATCGTCGCTTTTACCATTACACCTTGGCTTTCTCTCCACATGCTTCGAAATGTCTACGAGAAGCCTCACGGGAAGCCTTTCTCCCTGGAGGAGAGCCCTCTTTTCAGAATTTACGACCACATCATGGAGCCACTGGTCTACAGGAGGAGTTTGCGCTTTGGAGTCCTGGCCGTTGTCGTTGTCCTGCTCGCTTTCTCCGGGTGGCTGGTTGTGTCCAAAAGGGTTCCCCTCAAGATGCTTCCGTTTGACAACAAGAATGAACTCCAGATCATTGTGGACATGCCCATGGGAACGACTCTCGAGGAGACGGAAGGAGCCGCCTATGCCATGGCCGATTACCTCGCTCGACTCCCTGAAGTGACCGATGTGACGACCTGTGCGGGTGGCAGCAGTCCCGTGGATTTCAACGGCCTTGTGCGTCACTATTACTTGAGACAGGGCTCCCATGTGGCTGACATCCGGATCAATTTCATCGGGAAGAAGATGCGCGCACAGCAGAGCCACGCTATCGGCCTCAGAATTCGTAATGATCTGAAGAAGATCGCCGAGGGATACAACGCAAACATCAAGATCGTGGAGACACCCCCCGGTCCTCCTGTGATCGCCACACTTGTTGCCGAGATTTATGGAAAAGTCGATCAGCCTTATGAAGAGCTCGCCCGGGCGGCCAGAAGGGTCAGGCGGCATATGGAAGAATCCCACGGCGTGGTGGATGTGGATGATAGTCTCGTTGCACCCCAGAAGAAGAGGGTGTTCCGAGTGGACCGCACGAAGGCGGCGCTGCATGGTATCACCAGTGCCCAGATCGCGGAAGCACTCCAGGGGTCTGTCCTGGGGACAAATCCCGGCTCTCTGAGGCTGCACAATCAGGTAAACCCTGTTTTCATCCATCTCCGGTTTCCAGTGGAAGAGAGGGCCGTGCTGGCCGACCTCCGGCAGCTCATGATCAAGGGTGCGCGAGGACAGGGAGTTTTCCTCTCGGAGCTGGGCTCCTTTGAAGAAGAGACCATCGAACAGCCTATTTACCACAAGAATCTGAAACCGGTTGTGTACGTATTCGCAGAGACGGCTGGGCTCCCGCCACCCGAAGCGATTCTTGCCCTGGAGGAGAGGGTAGGAAAAGACGGGATGCTCAAGGAATTCGGAATCGTCTGGTCCGGCGAGGGGGAATGGGATATCACCCTCCGTGTTTTCAGGGACTTGGGAATTGCCTTCGGAGTTGCCATACTGGGGATCTATATCCTGCTTCTGTACCAGACACAGAGTTATCTGCTGCCGGCGATTCAACTCATTGCTCTTCCACTATCCGTAATAGGGATCCTCCCGGGTTTCTGGCTGCTCAATGTGTTTTCCGGACCTCCGGTGGGAGGTTGGCCGGATCCAGTCTATTTTACCGCCACTGCCATGATCGGAATGATCGCCCTGGCCGGAATCGCCACGCGAAATTCCATACTTCTCATAGAATTCGTTGAAGAACGAAAAAAGGAGGGGAAACCGCTGGTGCGTTCTCTCATCGAGGCCGGTGCCCTGAGAACACGACCCATCTTTCTGACCTCTTTTGCTGCCATGCTGGCGGCCTGGCCTATTACGCTCGACCCAATTTTTTCGGGGTTGGCGTGGGCACTCATTTTCGGAATAGCCGTCTCGACATTCTTCACCCTTATCGTGGTCCCGATCGTCTATTTCATGGCATACGGCAAAGAGAGCACAGAAGCTCATTTTTCGGGGTAGTATTCTTCAATCCAGATGGATTATACTGTCGTAACGATTTGATCCATTCATGCAACTCCCTGCCGGCTCCATTGCGGCTTCCTGCTGAACATTCAAAGGAGATTCGGGACGTCTGCCATGAAACACGACCTTTTCTGCGAAGTCTGCTCTTCCAAACGTGGAATCAATCTGGAGACGCTCAAGCAGGTGATCATCTTGGCCATTGAAATTGCCCGGGAGGGTAGGGAAGGAAGGCGAATCGGAACGATGTTTGTTGTCGGGGATACGGAGAATGTGCTGAAGCACTCCAGAAACCTCATTCTCGATCCCCTGCTGGGCCATCCCGATTCTACGAAGCTTGTGCAAGACCCGGATGCAAGGGAAACCATCAAGGAACTGGCGCAGCTCGATGGAGCTTTCGTGGTTTCAGACGATGGCGTCGTCGTTTCAGCCTGTCGATATATCGATGCGTTTTCCGACGGTATCAGTCTTCCTCTCGGGCTCGGCAGCAGGCACATGGCTGCCGCATCCATCAGCCGGCATACGAAAGCGGTGGCTGTGGTCGTCTCAGAAAGCTCCGTGGTGAGGATCTTCGATGACGGAGAACTCATATCGGAGATCATTCCGGAATTGTGGATGTTTGCCCGGTACAGTTCACATCTCGAAGGACGTATTTCCGAGAGGACGGAGGAAAACCTGACGGTGGTGAGCAGGGCGGATTGAGACGTTTATCTCTCTTCTCCAAGGAGACTCAAGAGGTCTTGCGGTTTTTCGATAAGCGCCCGGGCCCCGCTGCTCAACAGCTCTTCTGCTTTTCTGAAGCCCCACAGGGCTCCCACCGGATACATGCATGCCCTCGTCGCCGTGATCATATCGGTGTCGGTATCTCCTACGTAGAGGAATTCTTCGCAGGGAATCCCCATCACCTCAGCTATTTCCCTAGCAGTGGACGGATCGGGTTTCCTGGGCATGCCCGCGCGTTCCCCAAAAACCACGTCAAATCGCCAGCGGGGCAGGAGGTTGGATACAATGCTCCTGGTAGCTGCGTCGGGTTTGTTTGAGAGGATTGCCATGCGGATACGTCTGGTGGTCAACTCATCCAGAAGTTCCGGAATCCCCTCATAGGGGCGTGTCTTCACTTTTTGACGTCTTCCGTATTCCTCGCGCATCCGTGCGAGGCAACGGGCAACGATTACACCATCATTTCGCGCGCATCCAGGGATTGCCCTTCTCACCAGGTTTACCATTCCGTCGCCCACGAATGTCTTGTAGGCTTCCAGTTCATGCAGGGGAAACCCGGCCGCCAGGAGCACGGCATTCATGGAATCAGCGAGATCTTCCAGAGTATCGAGAAGGGTCCCGTCCAAATCGAACATTACAGCTCGAAAACCCATGGCATCGCATCGCATTGTTCGCAAAAGCGAGAATCGCAGGGAGGAAAGAATGTGCCCCACGGGAGCATCTTGGATAGGAAGATTGTTGAGGAGGTTTTCAAAGCGTCTCAGAAAAAACCGTCACTAGAGTCTTCCAGATGCGGGGAAAGAGGGGCACCTGAAGATCATGACCCCAGTTTCCCCACACCATCAGAAGCAGTCTCTCTCAAATGCCGGCGTCGTTGAAAAGCTTCTATCTCCTGGCACCATGATGCCTCGCATACCTCAAGAGCTGCATGATATCTGTGCGATCGAGTACTCTGGCGTATGAGTAGGCCGTCATGTTATTGACATCTTTTCCACCCATGCTCGCGCCACCGACAAGAAGAACCTGAATGACCTCGGGATGGCCGTATATGGTGGCCACAATTAACGGCGTCCTTCCGAACTTGTCTCTTACCTCCGTGT
>JAAYUJ010000169.1 GCA_012517775.1 Deltaproteobacteria bacterium | reverse complement strand
CCCCCGCAGTCAGGCGCAATCCCGGCCATTGCTTGCCGATCAGTGCGACAAAAGGGACTTGGGCTTCGATATTGAAATCGCGATAACCTGGGCTAAACCGTCGCGTGGTGTGCCACCCTCTTGCATCGCTCTCTCGTTGCAGATGCCGATCGAGTTGCCGCATGGCCGATTCGGCCATAAAGCTACCCATGCGATCCAGGAGGTAACCTTCCATCGGCCGCCGCAATGGGCTCCGCCCGTTTCCCGCATAACCCCACGGGCAACGCACCGGCGGCCCGGATGATCTCCACCGGTGCAAAAATACAATAAATGCCAACGACCTTGAGCCCGTCCGCCTTGGCCATCTCCAGGCCCACCAGACTCTGTTCAGCCATGTTGCCGAAACTTTTCAGCAAACACGCCACTTCGGTCGAGGCATTCATTATTTGATCAACTCGACAAATGCTTCGATACGGGTTTTCAACTGGCCGACGTCTTCCATGCCGTAATCGGTATCGATGCGCAGGCAGGGAATGTTCTTCTTCTCCAGGGCGCGCTCCACGGGAATGGCTTCCATGAGGTAGGGCTGGCAGAACATCAGGCCATAGTGGATCACGCCGTCGGCCTTATAGGTCCGGACCATCTCCTCAATATGGGCCAGCCGGTCGGGGTTGGGGGTGAAAATGGCGCAATCCACTTTGAAATAGCGGTCCACGATGGCGTCCATCAACGCCTCCAATGTCTGGGCGGAACCATCGGTCAGGTTGCGAACTCCCCGCTCGCCCACGCAGGATTCCTCGCCGACGATCACGGCACCCGAAGTCTCGACAATGGAAGGGATTTTCCAGCTAGGCACCGCCATGGGGCAACCGGAGATCACAACCCGTGGCGTCTTTTCCGAAAACACCCCTTGTCTTGCGGCAATTCGTTTCTCCAGTTCGTCACAGATCTTGTTGACCGCGTCGGTGAAACGTGTCGGGTTGTCATAAAATGAGACCTGATTGGCCAACAGAGCGTCGAGGCCGGAGATGGGGGCCGGATCCGCGGCCCGCAGGCCGGCGAGGCGATGGAGGGCCCGGCGCTTGGCGTTAACCGTGTGGATGCCTTCCCTGAGCCGTTCGGCGTCGATGGTCACCCCGGTCAGAGCTTCCACCGCGTCCTTGAAGTGAAAGTACTCGGTCCGGAGCAGTTCCTTGCCCTTCTCCGATTTCACCTGGGGGATGTCCATGATGTAAAGGTTTGAAACCAGCGGCCCCAGCGACTCATACGCCTTCTTCTTGCCGTCGCAGGTGTTTTCCCCCACGACCATGTCGGCGGCTTCCAGGTAGGGGCACACCCTGCCGAGCTTGAACCCGAAGGTGGATTTGATCAGGGCGCAGGTGTTTCTGGGCAGGATTTTCTCCACTTCTTCCATGGCGAAATCGGCGCCGGCGCATAGGCCCACCAGAGTGGCGTTTCCAGCCAGCACGATCTCCTCCGGGACGAACACGCAATAGGACCCGATGATTTTCCTGCCGGCGGCTTTTTCATCCAAAAGCTCCCGGATGCGAAGCCCATGAACTTCACTCATCACAAAGTCGAAATACCCCATACCCTCAGGGCGATTCTTTTGGGACAGATAGATATCTCGATAAAAATCTCCCAGAACACCCAGAAGAGCATCGTGGGCTTCGAGATCCAGCCCGAGCGTTTCCCACATGCTACGGTAGTCTTGGCTCATGGAATTCTCTCTTTCCATTTCACCTCCCTGCAATGAAAGAACTGATATGGCCTCAAAGTCATGAAAACAGCTTGGCGATTAAGAGCATGTCCTACAAGGACTCAGAATGGTGATCAAATCGGTAATATCGAAGTTCTTCTCTCGGTTGCATCGAGATGAACGATTTCCTCGGCGGCTTTGCGTGTATCCTTGAATAACGACGCGGCGCCCATGAGCCCATTCTCATGCCGTTCCTACCGGATCGGCCTGTTCACGGCAGCCGGGGTGAGGGGGTGTGAGGCAAGAGATACATGATGGCTGCCGCCATCTCCGGCAGGGTAAAAATTGAGTCCGGACTCCGCACCATACATGATATTCGAGCCACGGCGCAGGGAATGGATTGCAGGTGTCTTAATCTTATCGAAAACATTCATTTCAGATTGGCAATTTCATCGGTATTTTCAATTAGACACACCCTCTCCCTCTGTATAGAAGAAAGAGTCTAATCCATGCATTCACGTTCAAGGATCTCTCCATGCCAAAAGATTCCGGCTTCACCTGAACCAGCTCTGACCCTCTGCCCGTGTGAGGCAGGGGAACTGGATCAGGCCGGCAGATCTTGCTTCACCAGCCTTTCCTCTTCTTCTCATAAGCGGGAAAGACCTTTCCAGCTTATATTGCCCGGCTTTTCGATCCCAAAGAGGATCCAAAGCCGGCAAGCCGCCTTTCGGGGGCCGGCGTGCCCGGCGGGAGCGCCGCTTCGCGTTGGGTCATATCGCGTGGTGGTGCAGCCCTGGCATTCTTTGGGAAAGCAGAATTCAAACGCCAAAACAGAGGAAGTTGCCATGGAGGAATTCGTTCTCGAACCCAGGATGAAGGACCCGGTCAGGGAATACCTGAACAAGTTCAACCTAAACCTGTGCCTCACGTGTGGCACCTGCACCAACGGCTGTCCCATCACGGGAACGCCCGGCATGGAGGGGTGGGATACCCGCAAGGTTTTGCGCATGCTGGCCTTCGGTTTGATCGACGAAGTGGTGGAGTCCAAGTATCCATGGCTCTGTACAGGGTGCGGGCGATGTGTGCATGCTTGCCCCATGGGAATCGACATAGTGGCCATCAACGCCTACATGAAATCCCTGCGCCCGAGGGATCAGGTGCCCGGAATCCTCCACAAGGGCGTTTTGAACGCTCTCAACACAGGCAACAACATGGCCATTCCCAAGGAGGATTACTTCTTCCTCATGTCTGATCTGGGAAGAGAACTGGCGGACTCGGAATGTCCCGGCTTTTACGTCCCCATTGACAGACCGGGTGCTTCGATCCTTTTCTTTCCCAATTCCAAGGAAGTGTTTGCCGACAACGACGACATGCTCTGGTGGTGGAAGATCTTCTACGCAGCCAGAGAGAATTGGACCATACCCAGCGAGAACTGGGAGGCGGTGGATTGGGGGCTTTTCACCGGGAACTATGAAGCGACCAAGACACTCGCAAAACGAAAAATCGAGCATATGAAGCGATTTCATATCGACCGTATGATCATGCCCGATTGCGGCGGGGGTTCCTACGGCTGCCGCAAAGGCATGAAGGAATGCGTGCTGGAGGATCCCAACAACCTCATCGAGCATATCTACATTTATGATTATCTCAAGGAAGTCATCGAAACAGGAAGGATAAAGATCGACAAGAGTGTCAACGCAGGGAGAACCTTCACCTGGCACGACTCCTGTAAACATGGAAGGGAATTGCAACGCAGCTTCGGCAGGGGCTACTTCGACGAGCCCCGCTGGATCATCGAGCAGTGCGTGGATCAGTTCGTGGACATGGAACCCACCCGCATGAACAACTACTGCTGCGGCGCGGGCGGAGGAATGTGGCCGATGCCCTACGAACAGGAATCCGCCTGGCATGGGCGTCACAAAGTGAGGCAGATCAAGGAGAGCGGGGCGGACGTCGTGGTCGTGGGTTGTTCCAATTGCCATGATCAAACCATGAAGCGCCTGCCCAAGTTCTACCCCGAAGAGTGCAACTACGAGGTGAAATACATCTGGCAGTTGGTTGCTGAAAGCCTGATACTGGAGCCCTGGAGCGACGAGGAGATCGAAACGGCGGAAGCACAGGCTAAGGCCCAGTGGGAGGCCTTGGGTGTGCCCATGGATGACGAGGAGGAGGAATAGATGACTGCAAAGAGAATCTTTACGTCGTATTCCCTTGTTGCCGTGCTCTTTACTCTTTTTGGCATGAGCAATGCGGTTTGGGCTGAAAGCGTTCT
>JAAYUJ010000168.1 GCA_012517775.1 Deltaproteobacteria bacterium | reverse complement strand
GAGCACTTTCTGGGGGAAGTCAGAGGGGAGGTCACTCTGGTAGTGAGTGGATGCGATGCCGTGTGTGAGAGACTGGAAAAAGAGCCTGCCTGGCAGGAGGATATCCTGCATCTCATAAAAGATGAGAAGCTCAAGGTAAAGGAAGCCGTGGAGATCATCACAGGTCGGTACTCCGTTTCCAGGCGCCTCGTGTACGGTGAGGCACTTCGGATAAAAGGGAGTTCAGACAAAAGAGGTGAGTAAGGAGCGTGCAGAGCAACCTTGCCGGTAAACTTGTCCGCAAAGAGACCGCAAATGGTTCCCGGGTCGGAGACATCGCGGATGTCTTGCGAGCACATTCCTTCCATGCTGTCCTTGTAGATTTCCCACGAGGAATTCAATCGAGGGCTTCTTCTTCCTTGTCGTGGGCTAAGAAGGTTGTCGGTTCGAGTCTCCTTCCCTTGACGTCCAGGCGCTTCAAATTGGATTTCTCCTTGAGGACTCGTTCCATCTCCCGGCGCACTCCAGACTGGTTTAGGAGTTCCGAGAGGAGAATGCGCTTGTAGCTGATGTTCCTGAGGTCATTTTCCAGGAACTGATCCCTTTCTTCCTTCAGCTTTAGATTCTGGAGGAAAAGCTTCTCTTCCAGGGTTTCGTTTTCGAGAAGAAGGGTGATGAGCATATCCGAAAGCTTGCTTTTGCGAAGACCCATCATACCTATGCCTGCGGCTTTCCTGCGGTACTGGTCCAGACGGTCCTCCAGGAATTGAACCCGTCGTTCCAGTTCTTCCCGTTCCTTGATCAGCTTGTCCTTTTCGTGGTCCCAGAAACCTTTCAGTGCCCTTTCAATGGTGAGCATCTCCTCCCGGTCGCTGGCGCTCATCTTTTGATAGGTACGGACATTTCGCCGGTACCCCAGGTAATAGCCTGTGGATAGAATCAGTGCGAGAATAAACAGAGCTGCAAGTACCTGATAGATGACGATCACGTTGATCAAGTGTTCCTCTCTTTCATGGCCCGTTTCGAAATAACCGAGCATCGCATGGCCCTGGGAGAGAGCCTCATCTTTTCAGAGACGACAATCCGATCAAAACGATGTCCCAATTCTTTCCCAGCAGTTGATAGGCTCGATCAGAACGTGATGATCTCAAAGCCTTCCCTGCAATAACGGCCCATGCTCGGATGTCCGCTCATTTCATTGAGCATCTTCAGCCCCATGGCCTTGGCTGCCTCAAGTGTCCCCATCTTGTTTGAACAGGCCATGCAGACCCCATCGACCAGATCATGGATGCAAGCCTCTTCGAAGAGGGATTTGAGGGGGCTTGAATCACTTGAGAGCTCAGGAATGAGCTTTGTTGCAGCACCCTCGATCACGACCTTCACATTCTGGCCCTTTCCATGCATGTCAAGGGCGTTTAAGAGCACATGCATAAAGCACATGGCTTCCCCGTTGAACGCAAACAGTGCAAACTTCCCCATGATTCTGACTCCTTCTGTGTCAAGCTGGTCACTTCTCAATAGGTCCAGATAGCGGCCGCTTCTTATGTCGGGTTTCCATACCCGACACCCTGGCGCAAAGGCTGTCAGGAATGGAATCCCCCGACCTATCCATTGAGAAGGTACTCCAGCTGTGGTCACTTTCCACTTTTCTGATATATCCTGGATGCACTGTCAATATCTCAAAAGAGCTCAACGCTGTTCTGAGTTTTTTCACGACAGAAGCCTTCGAGGTCAACCACCTGGATCGCCTCGAATCGTCAAGGTCAAGGACCAGTTCATCGAAGGCGGAGTGGGGGGCATCCGCAGGCTTGAAAACGTTGAAGTGTGGGTAGGCATTGACTCTGCGGCAGCAGCGTGGTCTTGACACGGCGCAACTCCTTCTTCCGGCAATTATGAGCATACGCCAATAGCTGTCAACATGGAAATCCTAAAACGTCTGGCCGGCTGCGATCAGAGCCGTATTGGTCTGCTTTGCCATCTCTCTTGTGCTCTTGGTAGACTCTCGGGAGGTACCGGTCCTCGGTCAGTTTTTCTTCCAGTGTGAGGGTGGGGTCGGCAGAATCCATTTGACACGTTAATGGGATTCGGACGATGCTTAATGATTATCAGTATGGAAGATCATTTGCGCATTGAAGCCATGAAATGCCATCTTCATCGTCGCGGGCACGCCGACCAACTTCCATGATCGTCAGGTGGGAAGCACATCGATTATATGGAAGTAAAAGACAGGGTATTCAACGTAATGGACCGTACCTCATCTATTGGAGTGTTCGACTCAGGCGTGGGAGGACTCACGGTAGTTCGAGCTCTCATGGAGAGGCTACCGTTTGAGAGTATCTCCTACTTCGGCGATACGGCGCGTGTGCCTTACGGCGTCAAGTCCGTCGAGACCATTGCCCACTTTGCGGGCCAGATCACTGATTTTCTTCTCCAGCAGAAGGTCAAGCTGCTCATCGTTGCCTGTAACACTATGTCGGCTGTGGCATTGGAGGTAATCCGCAGGCTTTCCCCGGTGCCGGTTCTGGATGTGATCCACGCCGGAGCCCGAAGTGCGGCAATGGCAACCAAAGCCAGGTACGTTGCAGTGATCGGTACTCCTGCGACCATAAACAGCAACGCCTATGCGAGAGCCATCCATCAATTTGATCCGGCCATCAGGATTTTCTCTCAGGCATGCGCCCTTTTCGTTCCCCTCGTGGAAGAAGGGTGGCTCGATCATCCGGTAACGCATCTGACGGCCAGGGAATATCTCAAGGTTGTTCTCTCCTATCCGGTGGATACCCTTGTCCTGGGTTGTACCCATTACCCGCTTCTCAAGCCGGTCATTCAGGAAGTGGTTGGAGTAGGGATTCAGCTTGTGGATTCCGCAGAGGCGATGGCGGAGGAGGCTGCGGAGATGCTGACGGATAAAGGGTTATGGAGTCCACTGCGCGTATCACCGGAATACAGGTTTTACGTCACTGACATCCCCGTCCGTTTTCAGACCATAGGAGAACGTTTTCTGGGACGATCCCTTCCGAATGTCAAGGTGGTTCAATTGTAGCGCCAGGCGGCCGGTCATCGCCATATCCGGGTCTCCTGCTCACCACGAAGGGCACGGTGATCCGACGAAGTCAGGCAGTAAAGCAGAATGGTTGTGACTTCTCAATGAGTGCAAGCAGGGTCAACTGGTCCGGGAATCCCTGGATTTGTGCCTTAAAGGGAATCACAACGGGATGAGCTTCACGTCATTCCTGCAAAGGCGGGCATCCAGGCTTTTATTCTGGATTTCCACCAAGAGAATGCGGGAATGGCGACCCCGCATGATGGTCACTCTGTTTTGCGAGGTTGTACCTGGGTTATCGAGAACTCACGAGCCGCTTGGGACTCTCTTGGACATCTCCCTGTAAGGTGATTATGGGCATGGGATATTTTTTCTCGATCAGTAGGTCGGGATTCCAACCCCGACAGCGTCTGCACCCCGATGCCGGGGATCAGAACCGAACCAGCGAACCGGGACCGATTGAGAAGTTACCATGTGATGACCTTCAGGAGCACCAGATGGGAGAGCTTATTCTCATTTCCCGACCGCAGGGAGTTTGCGTGGACGGGTTGGCCATTCACCAGCATTTCCCTGCATGCTTTCCAGAAATTTTCCTGTTGCCTTCTCAGGAAAGCGGAGAGAGCCTGGCTGTACATCAGGATGCCCCTTTCGAAAAAGTGGCCGGCAAGTTCATCAGCCAGGAGGTTGAACAGCTTCAATATAAAGAATCCACGTTCTTCCTTGCCGCCAGAAGCACCCGGGCGATGTGTGGTCCCGGAGCGCATCACGCCGTAATATCCGCCCCTCCGAAAGGCGGCTCCCACAAAGCCCGGCATGGCTGCGGAAAGAGCCACGGTACAGCCGTCCGTGATAATGGTTGATTCCAGCTGGTCTATGGCCTTCCCATCGAGAAATACAGTCTGCACTCTCGCTTCAAGGTATTGCGGCGAAAGCCCGATCTCCTGACAGAGCACTTCCCGGATGTTTCTGCCCAGCTGTGTTTCCACGAGAAATCCCTCCCGCAAGATTGGAAACCAGTTGGAGAAGGCGTCCGGGTCTACCCGGACCTCTATCTCAGATTTTTGTGAAGCGAGGAGCTCATTCGATGGAATGGAGCTTTTCATGGCTTTCTTCCCCTTCGAACAGGGTGGAGCTTTGGTTGAAATAGGGTCTGTAAGGAATTATACTAACTATGTCCTATGTATACATCGCACAAGTTCGTTGCAAGGCTTACCAGCCTTAAGGATGAGAAGATGTCTGACGATATTCCCAAATTTCCCGACCATGAAGAGTTGGAAAAGGAACTCAGCGACTATTTGACCAAGAAATACGGATACAGAATCAAGGTGATCTCTCCCATGATGATGCCCCAAAGCAAGGACTCCCAGGAACCACTTAAAAAAGCAGATCTTTCCGAGAAGATCAAGTTCGATCTGAAACCGGAGGAGCTTGAAAGTTATCTGGATCAATATGTGATCAAGCAGGATGAGGCGAAAGCCATCCTCGCAACGAAGATCTGCACTCATTACAACAGAATCAAGTATCAGTTGCGGAAGGGTCGGTCCGCAAAGGAGCCGATGGTTGGAAGGATAAAGAACAATGTTTTGCTCATCGGTCCAACGGGAGTGGGGAAGACCTATCTCGTTAAACTGATTGCCCAGAAGCTTGGAGTTCCTTTCGTGAAGGGTGATGCGACAAAATTCAGCGAGACGGGATACGTGGGCGGTGACGTGGAGGATCTGGTAAGAGAGTTGGTTGTCGAAGCCGGAGACGATATTGAGCTGGCACAGTGCGGGATCATATACATCGATGAAGTGGACAAAATTGCCTCTTCCCGGCAGATCATCGGTCCCGACGTTTCGCGAACGGGCGTGCAGAGGGCTCTTCTCAAGCCGATGGAAGAGACCGAGGTGGATTTGAAAGTCGCCCATGATCCCATCTCCCAGATTCAGGCCATCGAACACTACAGGAAGACAGGCAAGCGAGAGAAGAGAACAGTCAACACGAGGAACATTCTCTTTATCATGAGCGGAGCATTCAACGACCTGCCTCCCATTGTCCGAAAGCGTTTGCAGAAGCAGGGAATTGGTTTTGGAGCCCAGATTCAGAGTAAGGAGGATGATGTCAAGTCTGTGAAGCGAGTCAAAGCAGAAGACATGATTGAGTACGGCTTCGAGAGTGAGTTTGTGGGGCGCATACCGGTGATTGCCGTTCTGGAGCCTCTTGAAGTGCAGGATCTGTACCAGATCCTCAAGAATCCCAATAATCCCATTGTGCTGGGAAAGAAAGAGGATTTTCGAAGCTACGGCATAGACATTAAATTCGAGGATGAGTCCCTGCTTCTCCTAGCTGAAAAGGCTTTTGAGGAGAAAACCGGTGCGAGGGGTCTGGTGAGTGTCATTGAACGGGTCCTTCTTCCATTCGAAAAGAGCCTTCCATCTTCCTCCATCAGATATTTCGTCGTCACGCGTGAGGTTG
>JAAYUJ010000167.1 GCA_012517775.1 Deltaproteobacteria bacterium | reverse complement strand
TGCTATTAGCCAACCTCTGGCCAAATCCTTCGTGCAGGCCGTCGAAAGAGGTATAGAGAGGATCCTTGCCCATCCTGAAGCCTGGCAGATTGTTGAAGAAGATGTTCGACGTCATCTCATCAATCGCTTTCCATTCGGCATCTACTAATGTATCGAGGGTGACAGTATATTGATTTGCGCACTTATGCACATGAGTCGTCACCCGGATTATTGGAAGGGATGGATTCCATCCACGTAAGGAGTGATTGTTTGTGGGAGAGTCTTGTGCTCAGCCGGACGGCGCGGTTACCAGTTCTCCCGAAAGCAGCAGTGCAGCTCCACAGTTTTACGTGATTTTCGGCCCCTGATTAGCTCTTTGATCACAGGCAACTCGGTCATTAGTGTTGTGTCATTTCGACTGCGCGCGTGGGTTTATCGGCCTACGGCAAAACTCCTGAACCAGGTTGACCCATAGACGACCCAACAGACCTATAGTCAAGCAGGGAGAGCATTGCAATGCGCCTGAGTGATATACCTGAAATTGCGAAACTGAGTGCCCCGGAGAAGATACTGTTGGTTGAGGATTTGTGGGACAGTATTGTTTCGGGTGAATCCGTAGTGCCTATACCTCAGAGCCACCTTGAAGAGTTGGAAAGAAGGCTCAATACCTTTGCATCTGATCCGGAAAACATTCTTTCTCTCGAGGAACTGCAGAGCAAGATAGAGAGAAGGAAATGAAGTATACCCTGCACTTCCTTCCCGAAGTAGAGGAAGATGCCTTTGATAGTTATGCTTGGTACGAAGCGAAGGTAAGAGGGCTTGGTGAGGAATTTCTGCGTATACTCTATGCTTGTTCCGCTGAGCTGACAAGAAAGCCACTGCTTTACCCCAAAGTTTATCATGAATTCCGGCGGTGTCTGCTTCGCCGATTTCCACACGCGATCTATTACAGGGTTGAGGGCGACAAGATCTTTGTGTTCGGGGTTTTCCACTGTGCGCGGGAACCCGGCGCAATTAAGACAAGACTGTTGAACCGGAGCATACCATAAAGACCGCAAAATCCGCCGACCCCACAGACCCAATAGACCCCATGGACCCAACAGACCCAATGACCCAACGAATTGGTGGAACGACTCAGGGCAGGGGTGAGAACAAACGAGGGCTTGCCAAAGGAGACTCAGCCGGAGGGCGAGGTGATGGAATTTGCTGTCTGGCCGCTCGGAGCAAAGGGGAATCTCACCAGAGAAGAGATTTATGATTACCTCTGAGGCAGCAGTATTGGATACAAATGTGCTCGTCTACCCAGCGGACGAAATGTCTCCGTTTCACGTACCGTCCAGGGACTTGCGTGACCGAGGAGTAAGGGGAGATGAAAAACTCTGCATTTTCCCTCAGGTTATGAGTGAGTTCTACGCGATCCTGACTGATCCCAAACGAGTGAGCAATCCGAGGAGTCAAGAGGAAGTGGTTGCGGAAATTGAGAAGTACCTGCAGGCGAAGCGTATCTTGAAACTCTTTACCAAGTCCCAATGTGCTTGCAATCATGTTTGGACTGCTCAAGCGTTATAGAATTCGTAAACAAGAGGTGTTTGACGCCCAACTGATCGCCGGCATGCTCTCCAACGACCCGACGACCCAACAGACCCAATGACCCATAAGCCCCTCACCACTGAACGCCTGCGCCTGGTCGGGTCCATTGTCTCCCGTTTGGCCGCCTATGAACCTTTACGTGTCATATTGTTCGGGTCATTTGCACGCAACGAGAGCGACGATTTGAGTGATATTGACCTGGTGATCATCAAAGAGACGGAAGAGGATTTTTTCTCGAGGATTCGCAAGGTGTTACAGATCCTGGATCTCATGACCGGGATTGACGTCCTGGTTTACACGCCCGGCGAGTTTCAGGCGATGAAAGACCGGGGCAATGCACTGATTGAAACGGTATTGGAGGAAGGGATCGTGGTATATGGCTGAAGGCGGCCGCCGGGAGGAAGCAAGGAGATGGATGCTGCAGGCGCGGTTCGACTTGAAGGCGGCGGATTGGAACCTTGAAGGGGGATTTTTCAATACGGTGTGTTTCCTGGCCCAACAGAGTGCAGAGAAGGCGCTCAAGTCGGCGCTCTACTATTCCGGAGCGAGCAGAACCAAGCTGATGACCCATTCAACAGTTCAACTGCTCGCCGAAACCGGTGCTTTCATCCCATCGGCGAAGAGCCTGATGGACGATGCCAGGGAGCTCGATCTGCACTATGTCCCCTCCAGGTATCCCAACGGCCTTCCTGGCGGGTATCCTCACAGCTTCTACGGGGAGAAGGCGGCCAGGACCGCCCTCGCCCTGGGCTGTGTCGCTTGACCCAACGACCGAACGACCCAACACACGCATCGCAGGCAAGAGAGGGAGAGTGATGATCGGATTCCAGGAACAATATCTGGTGGATGAGGAAGGAACTCGTAAAGCCGTTGTGGTGCCGA
>JAAYUJ010000166.1 GCA_012517775.1 Deltaproteobacteria bacterium | reverse complement strand
TGTCACCCTTTCACGGGTAAGCGTCTCCATTCGTCGAGGAATCGACCTGCACCAGGAATTTGAGTGATCTTGAAGGGCAATCTTCAACCCGCGATCAGCCGTTCCCCCACGAGCATTGCCCTACAAAAGTGTTGGGTACTGCAATGCATCGTGTTACTTATTAACATTTTTCGGTACTCGACTCCCGGCTTGCGGCCATCTGCGTTGTATACCGATCCTGATCCCCGGTGTGTACCGCGCTGCAACGGGAGGCGATCAGACATTCATTGCAAGGAGACCGGAATCATCCATGCGGGTTGCCGTAGCCATGAGCGGGGGAGTGGATAGCCTTCGAGCAGCAGTTCTGCTCAAGGAAATGGGTTGTTCAGTAACAGGGATACACATGCGCCTTCCAATACCTGAAGCTGAAGACGCTGTGAGGGATGGGACTTACACAAAGAGAGAGGAACAGCTGTTGACCCTGGCCGCGGAGTTCTCCATCCCTTTGACGATCGTTGACATGCGACGAGGGTTTGAAGAGAAAGTCGTTCGCCCTTTCCTGGAGGCATACCAGGCAGGGCGTACCCCCAATCCCTGTATCGTCTGCAATATCGAGATCAAGTTTGGAGTGCTCCTCCGGGAAGCAATCGAAATGGGGATGGACTTCCTTGCCACCGGCCATTATGCAAGGGTTTTCCCTCCGGAATCGTCAAAGGACCGGTTCAAGCTTCTGAGGGGCAAAGACACTTCAAAGGACCAGTCGTATTTCCTGTACGGATTGACTCAGTCACAGCTTGCCCGGGCCGTCTTTCCCCTGGCTTCACGGACCAAGGTGGAAACGCTTGCATGGGCAAAGGCGGTCGGACTCTCTTCTTCCTTTCGGGAGGAGAGTCAGGAGATTTGCTTCATCCCTGACGGGAACTACCAGGAATTTTTTATGAGAAGACTCCAGCTTGATCCTGACGCACAGAAAGGTCTCATTCTGGATGAGGAGGGTAACCGCCTCGGAGAGCACAAGGGGGTCTTCGCCTATACAGTGGGCCAGAGACGCGGTCTGGGCATTTCCTCCTCCGCCCCCTATTATGTGTTGGCAATGGACCCTGTGGCAAATGTGGTCCGCGTGGGTCGCCAGCAGGATCTTTATTGCAGGGGATTTCATGTGGAAAAGACCAATTGGGTATCCATTCCCCCTCCCATTGCAGCATTAAGGGGCCAAGTGCGCATACGCAATCAGCACTTGCCGGCTTCAGCCACAATCGACCCAAGGGGAGAGACGTATGCCGTCGTCACTTTTGACAAGCCGCAACGCGCTGTGACTCCCGGTCAGGCGGCAGTGTTCTATGATGGTGATCTGGTTTTGGGAGGCGGAGTCATCAGGCGGAGATGATCCCGGTCGGGTGGGATCTGAAAACGTTCTGAGCAATTGTTTGGCTTCATCCCATAAGCAGGTCGGGATTCCATTCCCGACAGCGGGATGTCGGTAAGAAACCCGACCTTCGGCAGGCAAGAGCCTTTTGATAGTCATGAGTGCCTCAAAAGGGGTATGAGGGATTATTTGGAAGATTCCGGAGCGTTCTTTGAGCAAACTACTTCCTCTCACCGCAGCAGTGGAAACCCTCGGATGCAAGGTCAACCAGTACGAATCCGCCTATCTTCTCGATCTCCTGTCCAGTGCAGGCTTTCAAATTGTGCCGTTCCGTGATAACGCCGACCTCTATCTGGTGCACAGTTGCGCCGTGACAGCAAAAGCTGCTTATCAGACACGGCAGCTCCTTCGCCGGGCTCACAGGCAGAACCCTCAGGCGCATATCGTCGTTGCGGGATGCGATGCTCAATTGGAGCCTGATCGCCTGGAAGGGGAGCGATTGGCGACACATATTCTCGGCACCGAGGAAAAATATCGCCTATTGGAGTTCCTGCAGCGTCCGGCATCCCGTGAAGAACCCCTCAGAGTCACAGGCAATCCACGCCTCCGCACCGCCCTTGAGGCCCTGCCGCTACGGACATTGCTTACGGGCCGCGCACGGGCGTTTCTCAAGATTCAGGACGGGTGTGACGCGTTCTGCACCTACTGCGTCATCCCTCACACCAGAGGAAAGAGCCGGAGCCTTCCTCCTCAGGATATCCAGACCCAGTTGAACCGCTTTCTGGAATCCGGTTTTCAGGAAGTGGTTCTGACCGGTATCCATCTTGGCCAGTGGGGCGCGGATTTTCAGCCCAGGCAAGACCTTTGCGGGCTCCTTCCTCTCATGGATGGTTCGCTGGGTTCAGCTCGCATCCGTATGAGCTCACTGGAACCGATGGAGCTCACTGCCTCCCTATTGACGGCTCTCCGATCACGTGCATGGATCTGTCCTCATTTCCACATCCCTCTACAGAATGGTGACCCGGAAATCCTCGCAAGGATGGGACGCCCCTATTCACCTGACCAGTACGCCGAGATTCTTTTCGAACTCCATCGGCTTTTTCCGGAGGCTTCCATTGGAGCCGATGTGATGGTGGGGTTTCCCGGTGAAACGGACAAACACTTCCGCAACACTCATTCCCTTATCGAGAGGCTGCCCCTGACCTACCTCCACGTCTTTCCCTTTTCTCCACGGCCGGGAACTCCCGCACGCGCCTGGCCGGACCGTCCCAGTGGCGCCGAAGTCAAACACAGAGTCAGAGTCCTCTGGGAAATGGGGCTCAGGAAAAGAAAGGCTTTCGCGGGACGCTTCGTTGGACAGCGCCTGCAGGTTTTGGCGGAAAGTCCTCACAGCAGCGGGTGGTGGCAAGGTACAAGTGAGAACTATCTGAAAGTGCACTTTTCCTCACCCACCCTCCTGAGTCCGGGTGCTCTGGTGAATGTACATTGTGAGGGTATGGAAGACAATGGTCTTAGAGGCAGGGTGATCGGCCCACTTTCCAGGAAGACTCCCAAATGATCCGCATGGTCCCTGACCACATCCCCGTCATGAGCGCTCATGGTGGAAGCAGACATTCCATCTGCGGGATCATGTTTCTGTGAACAGGAAGAATCTCACGAACCGGGGATCCGGAGGTTCTTCCCGAATGACAAATGGAGCTATCTCCCTGTCATATGCTTGAAGAATCGGCTGCAGATAGTCTTCTGCGGATCTTCGGTTCAGGGAGTCTTCGAACAACATATCGATCCAGGCGCGAAGCTCCCTCCTCAGCACTTCCGGTTCAAGATGATGAAACAGTCGCGGCCACCGGCTGAGAGGAATCGGCTCAAGGACCCGTTGCCCATGGTCGATGAAACCGGCAATGGCGGTAAGAATCATAATGCCGATGGTAACCTCCTCCAGGTCTCTCGCCTGACCCTGGGCCCAGAACTTCTCCTTCAGATGCTCCAAGTCGGGATCAAGCGCATCATGGAAGACCCCCACGGATTCAATCATCCTGACCAGTTGTTCTCCCAGAAGAAGATCACTTCTCTTTCTGATATGATCCGATTTCCATGTCGACGCTGCCATATATGGAGCGCTGCGCAGGATTCGAGGTGTCCTTGCCAGCAACAGCTCAGCGGATTCCATCCATTCGGGATCGAGGCACCTGAGTCCGTGGGGCCATTTGGACAACCATCCCGACCGGACTATCCGCTGAAGTCGATTACGGATGCGAGCAACCTCCGTGTAACCAAGGCGGAACAGTTGCTCCAGAAATACCACCTTCAGTGTCTCGATCGCTGTACTCGGCGT
>JAAYUJ010000165.1 GCA_012517775.1 Deltaproteobacteria bacterium | reverse complement strand
TCCCGTTCTGTCAGCGGCGGATTCGAGATCCACTGACTCCACGGACCTGATGGCGGCAATGCGGGGAGTTGCCATCCCTGTGAAGGGATCAGATCCCTCATGCAATTGTCACTTGTTAACGGCATCAAGACGGATGGCATGCCCCCGCCCCGATCAGCCTGCAACCTTTTGCCGGCACCTCGATGAGGAGTCTGACGCTCACAAACAGGATCGACGTTCAAGTCGATCCTCTTCCCTTGTTTTGACATCAGCGCAAAAAGAGGTGAAACGACGGCATCCCCTGTCAGGCCAAGATCAATCCTTGTATCCCAGGACTCTGACGGTCGCTCTTTCGTCGCTTCCAATACGGGTCCTGTACATAAAAATGATCTTCTTGATGTGCCGAACCTCGCCCGGAAGATCGATGACCCTTGTCTCCCCTCCTGCCGGAATATTATCGGGCATCGGGACGTTGAAACGTTCATCGTTGCCGAAAATCACCACCACGTCATTGAAGTGGACGGCGGCATCTTCAACTTTCAGCTTGATCCGCTTGAAACGCCCTGCCTCCGGTCCTATGAGGATTTCATCCTTATCCCCCATGAAGTTGACCCTTTGCTCTCCGAGACTGACCCACCTGTCGTCCGAAGCCGGTGAAGCAGCGGACGCCATGTATCCCAGCACACTGACAGTGGCTCTTTCATCGCTTCCAGGGCGGGTCTTGTACATGAAAATGATCTTCTTGATTTGCCGGACGTCCCCTGGAAGATCGATCGCCCGGGTCTCGCCTCCGGCGGGAATATTGTCGCGCATGGGTACATCGAAACGTCTATCGTTGCCGAAAACCACTACCACGTCGTTGAAGTGAACGGCGGCATCTTCGACCTTCAGCTTGATCCGCTTGAAAATTCCCGCATCCGGCCCTATGAGGATTTCATCCCTGTCCCCCCTGAAGTTGACCTTTTGCTCCCCGATTTTGACCCACCTGTCGGCCAAAGCCGGTGAGGCAACAAATGCCGAGAGGAGCAATGCGACGATAATCCTTTTAAAAGGTTTTTCCATGGCTGGTCCTCCTTGTGATTGATGGCAGATAGGGTGATCACGACTTGCCGGCAGAATAGAAAGCAAGAATGCCTTTTCATCGCGGCAGCAGTTTGTGAAACGCTCCCCTTCACTCAAAAGCACTTGGCGGCAACCGGTACTACCTGTAGGTTACAAGCCTCCGACGACATGTCTTGAGTCTACCACAGAGGTCACGGAGATCGCAGAGAAAATGTAATAATGGAATTCTCTGCTGGTTGCGCGCGGTCTGCGGGATGAAGGAAAACATTATGTCAGGAATCCGCGAGGGGAGGCACGATAAGCTTGGCGAAGGCTGCTTCCTACTCTACTCAAAGGCTTTCCATAAGGAGGAAAAAATCAGGTGCCAAAGCTGCGGACACCACAATCGGTGCTCAGCTGGCTCGGGCTGGATCTGCGAGACCTGCGGGGGAGAACTGAAACCCATTTCTTCATGTGGTTCCCTCATAAAGCAAAAAGGTTATGAGGAAAACCCTCATAACCTTGATATCCTGGAGCCGGCGATGGGATTCGAACCCGCGGCCTGCTGATTACGAATCCGATTCAATAACTGTTCCTCATTTTTCATTTCCTTATCTAATCCTTTACACATCAAGCATTTTTTGGTATTCGACGCTTTATGGTTTTGACCGTTTTGGGCTCTGTTTTCCTGAAAATGGTTACGCAATAGTTACGCAAAATCTGAGTGGGGAGAGTAGAAGAAATGTCCATCCACCTGTACTGTAGGCAATGCCGTTCATCCTGTCAATTGAAGGAAAAGATGTGTCCCAAATGCGGCAACCTGTTCCCGCGCGAAGGGAAAAAGTACCGTGTCTCCGTCAAGGTGAAGGGGAAGGTTGTGAACCGCATCGTGGACAACGTCACCATTGCCCGAGAGGTAGAAGCTGCCATCAAGAGTGATCTGGTCCGTGAGGAGTTCGACATCACCCACCATAAGGCGAAGAAAGCTGTCACCCTTGGGGATGTTTGGGAAAAGTATCTTCCGTGGGCCAAGGAGCACAAGAAGACGTGGAAGGATGACGAGTACCATTATCACAGGCATCTTGAACCGCGTTTTGGCAAAAAGGCCCTGGATGCAATCACATCCTTCGACATCGAGAAGATGAAGCTGGATTTCAAACGTGGGCTCAATATGCACGGGAAGCCCTTCGCCGCTGCCACCATCAAGCATCAAATCGTGCTCCTGAGACGACTGTTCAACCTAGCCTTAAAGTGGAACCTTTACCAAGGGAAGAACCCGGTCAGCGCCGTGGAGATGCCGCACGTGGACAACCAGATCACAGAATTCTTGACCGACGAAGAGCTTTCCCGACTGCTTGAAGTCTTGGATAATTGGTCCTTTGACAACAGCGCCGCCTTTGTGAAGTATGCTATGTTGAGCGGCTTCAGACGCTCAGAGATTTTTAAGTTACAGTGGGAGCATGTCGATTTTGAGAGAAATCTTGTAACGTTGCCGGATCCGAAGGGAAAGAAGACCGTAATCATTCCAGTGAGCAAGGAGGCGCTTGACGTGCTGAATGGCTTGAACAGGACTTCAAAGTTTGTTTTTCCCGGGAGGAACGGCGGACAGCGAACCGACTTCAAAGGGCCCTGGGCAAGGATCAGAAAAGCTGCAGGTCTGCCTGATAGATTTCGGTTTCATGGCTTGCGGCATAACTTTGCATCTCAGTTGATTTCCAGTGGTGTTGACCTGGCCGTGGTGGGGAAACTGCTTTCACATAAGCAAGCCCAGACCACCATGCGATATGCTCATTTGAGGCCGGATGTGGTACAAGCAGCTGCGGCGGAGTCCGGGAAACTTTTTGAGCCAAAGAAGAAGACAATGGTGCGCCTCACCAAGAAATAGTCTTTTTCGAGAGGACCATAGTCCGATCCAAAGAGCCAAGTATCCTTGCCTGGCTTCCCCTTGATAACCTCTTAGACTGCGATAGGTGATGCCGAGATGGAAAAGAATGAGAAGAAGACCTTCTTGGACAGAATCTCTAAAGTCAACGAACTCAGGCGTGCATTCTGGAACGAATATAGGAAAGTGCGAAACGCATTCCTTGGGAAGTATCAAGGGGAAGAATACGAAGATGATCCTGATTGGCAGGAAATCTTTCATCTCCTCATTGATCTCTACCAGCCCCTCATAGCTGAAGAAATGCGACGGGACACCGGGCTTATTCCTCACCGGATTCCCCTCAGTCTGTCATCCAACCCCACATCTGAGAAAGATCTCTTCAACAGATTTGCCACCGCCCTTGAATCTCACTTTGAAAATCTAAAACCACACGATGAAAGGGCACGGTCGGGTATCTTTAGAGCCAATAAACTCTGTTTGGTTTGCGGACTCCCGCTTTCGGGCAGACAACGAAATTACTGTCAGGAAAAATGTCGCTCAATAGCCAAGAGCCGAAGGTGGAGGAAAGAGAATTCAGACCAGAAGCAACTTGAAAATCTCAAGTACCTGGATTCCATAAAACCCGACCTCAAAAAGGGTGTGAGACAAAACAGGAAGCGGAAGCACAGGTAAACGGTTACCCTGAACACCTTATTTTTTCATCAAAATCCAGAGTAAAAAGGCCACAACCTTAACGTATGTGGCCTTTTTTTATTACTGCAGCAAGGAGCATCAATATGCAGAAATGGATTCATGTTCCGAAACTGAACGATCAGGATGGCGCACCGATCAGGAGTTCCACGGCCTATAAATGGTTTCACCTGAAGAGGTTTCCCTCGGCGTTCAGGAAGGTTGGCGGGAAGTTGTTCGTGGACATTGAGGAACTCTACAGATTGGGCGAATTGAGGATCCGGGAGAAAAGATGCAGGCATACCCTCCTGAAATTGATGCACTGCAGGATCAGGTTCAGGCAGTCATCGACCAAGAGCGCATCAAGTATTCTGCGCAGGACCAAGTCGCCGACAAGAATGATCCGGCACCCAGGTTCACCCGGCAGGAACTGTTGGACCGTATTGAAGCGACAGAGGACTTCGAAGAGCTTACAGGACCGATCACTCGGGATGTGGCCGAAAGCGGCTTGTCCGAAACTTCCATTCTGAGCCTTTGGAAGTTCATTGCCAAGAAGACGAATGTCTCTGTCGCAGCATTGCAAAAGGATGCGAAGAAAAAAGACTTTTCCCATGTGAAAGCGGACAAGGACCTCCTACATCTCGATGCAGCCCGCGAAGTAGTCAGGGGCTTTGGCCCGGGCAATCTCATCGATACGCCTCAAGGAACTTGGCGATGGAACGGTTGCGGCGTATGGAAAACCATCGACAACCGTGAAATCAAACAGAAGATCCATGAGATTGCCGATTCCGAAGAACTCACCCGGAACATCGTCGACTCCATCCTGGACCTGGTCAAAACCGAAGTCTTCAAGCCCTATCATGAATTCGAACCGGACCGCAGGGCGATCAACCTTCAAAACGGCGAATTGCACTGGAACGGCAAGGAGTGGGAACTAAAACCGCACTGTCGGGAGCACTACCGCACCACCCAGCTGCCGGTCTCGCATGATTCCCGTGCCAAGGCTCCGAGATTTAAACAGTTCCTCGACGAAGTATTCGAAGAGGACCCGGACAAGGATGACAAGAAGGTGCTCGTCTGCGAAATGATGGGCTACTCTCTCCTTTCCTCCTGCGAATACGAGAAGTTCTTCATTCTGATCGGCTCGGGCGCAAACGGCAAGTCCGTCCTCATGGAAACCATCGCCGAATTCGTCGGCCGAAGGAACGTCTCCGCGGTGCAGCCAAGCCAGTTCGAGAATCGTTTTCAACGGGCGCACCTCCACGGAAAACTCGTGAATCTCGTGACCGAAATAGCGGAAGGTCACGAAATCGCCGATGCTCAGCTCAAGGCCATCGTCTCAGGCGAATTGACCACCGCCGAGCACAAGCACAAACCACCATTCGACTTCAGGCCCTTTTGCACGTGCATCTTTGGAACAAACCACATGCCCCATACACGGGACTTCTCCGATGCCCTCTTCCGAAGGGCGATTATCCTTAGATTCAACCGAAAGTTCAAGGAGCACGAACAGGACAAGGACCTCAAAGAGAAGTTGAAGGCGGAGCTTCCCGGCATTCTCAATCTTGCTCTGAATGCCATGGCCGGGGTGTTCCTGCGGGGAGAATTCACCAAAGCGGCATCCTGTGAGGCAGCCAAGGCAGAGTGGCGAACGAGTTGTGACCAGGTGGCACAGTTTGTCCAGGACGTTTGCCGCACGGGCCCCGGACTCAAGGAGTCCTCCTCGGAACTGTTCTCGCGGTACAGCAGGTGGGCGAGTGACATGGGCATAAAGAGAACGCTCAACCACAACAACTTCACCTCCAGGCTCAAGAGGCTGGGCTTCGAGCCGGTCAAGGGAGCGGGCGGAATGCGGCTGATAGCAGGCATCGAACTCAAATGATAGTGGCGCAAGTGGCACAAGTGGCGCACGTTTCGAGATCACGCGTAGCGGATTTGTGTCTATGAGGGGTTTAGAGGGAAAGAGAGAAGAACACATGAAAACAATCTCGGGGAGTGCGCCACTTGCGCCACTTGCGCCACTCGCGCCACTCAGGAAAAACCAGGGGGCAGTTGGATGACACTTCTGGACCTCTTGGCTCAAGACGGAGTCGCCCTCAAAAAGGTGGCCGGAACCCATGGTGGCGAGTATGCCGGGCCTTGTCCTTCCTGTGGAGGAACAGATCGTTTCCGCGTCTGGCCCGAGCAGGGAAGCGGCGGAAGGTACTGGTGCCGGGGATGCAAAACAAGCGGCGATGATATTCAGTATCTCAAAGACTTCCGTGGATTGCCATACCTCGAAGCATGCCGCCTCCTTGGAAGGGAACCCAGCAATCATAAACGCCCGTCAAATGCCAAGCGGCGACCGCATGGTACCGACTCATGGAAACCGAAGGAGTCTACCCTGCCCGGCGATCAATGGGTGAAAGAAGCCGGGTATTTTGTCGAATGGGCGGAAAAGGAGCTATGGACCACTGAGCAGGGTGAGGAAGCACAGGCATGGCTTCATGAGCGGGGTCTTAAGGACGATACGATCAAGGCATTCCGTCTTGGATGGAACTCGGGGGATTGGTGGCCCAGGCGCGAAAAATGGGGGCTTCCTACCGTGACGAAAGAAAATGGCAAACCAAAGAAACTGGCACTTCCAGCCGGGCTGGTTATTCCCAAGCTGCAAAACGGGAGAGTGGTGCGCGTTAGAATCAGGCGTACGGTCCCTTACAGGGATTCACGATACTGGACTGTTTCCGGTTCGAACACGGGGGCGATGTCGATTCCAGGCGAGGAAAACGGAATCGTCCTGGTGGTGGAAAGCGATCTTGACGCGATGCTCATCTGGCAGGAAGCCGGAGATCTTGTAACGGTCGTCTCACTTGGGTCGGCACAAGCAAGACCTGATCAGGAAGCCTTGCGTACACTGCAAAACGCGAAAGAGATTCTTGTTGCCTTGGATATGGACGATGCGGGGGCCAAAGAAGCCTGGCAGTGGTGGAATCAACGTTTTGCACAAGCGAGACGCTGGCCGCCGATAGCCGGCAAAGACCCTGGCGAAATGTTTCAAGCTGGCGTGGATCCCAGGCTATGGGTCCAGGCCGGACTTAGTGAGATAGATCACTGTGATCCCCTGGAAGTCCACGAAGCAATTGCAGATGCAGAACCGGAGGAGCCCAATTCTCCGTCCAAGGAATCGACTCACTTCGAGTGTGATGAGAACCCTATGGGCGGCATCGTGAGCAGCAAGACGCACCGAGTTGACATTCCTCCGGCACCTGAGGGCTGGCCAAAGCCAATTTGCGGAACCTGCCGAAGCTGGACAGAGTCCTTCCCTTCTGCTCCGCATGGCATCTGTCGAAATACTCCGGCTAAACAGGCCAGGTTTCAGGATCGAACCAGAACCGGATGCGAATACTATTCTTTGCGACCGGAAATCGAAACCAGCAGAGGTCTCTGATGCTGGGAGCGTGTCGCTTCATTGATTCCAGGTCCCAAGAGGGACTCCAACAAGGCGTACCAGAAGAAACCCGTTGCTGGACGCAACGTTCTGGATTTTCGAAGGGTCTTTGCTGCCATCCTTTGCGGAAGGACAGCAGCATGATCGATGCGCTGCATCGATCACCGATCGCATGTCGAAAGAGATTTGAACCAACAACAAAACAGGCAGTATTCTCAAAGAAAAACAGGAGTTTAAAATGATGACGAAAATGGACAAAATCGGACAACTCATTGAGGAATCGCTGCAGGGTTTGATGACGGGTGGGTTGAGCGATCAGCCAAGGCACGACGTGTCAACCTACGACCGGCCTTTGACGGCAAAACAGTCCAAAGCGATTGGACTTCTTCTGGCGGGGTGCACAGTCACGGAGGCGGCAAAACGCCTCGGCATAAGGCGGCAAACCCTCTCTGGCTGGATCAACAGGCATTACAGTTTCAATGTGGCCCTGGAGGTGGAACGTCGTGCCCTGTGGCAAAGATCCAGGGATGAACTGATGAGCCTCGCCTCAGATGCTTTGCGAGTCGTGCGAAAACATTTGGAGCAGGACAGCCTCCCAGCGGCCATTGCGATCATCCGGGCGGTGGGGGTTGGGGAACGGCAACTCGTTATGGCGGCCGATGCCGCGAGGATGGAAGATCTCGAGGCTGAGTGCCAGAAGATCCAGACTCACCTCTTCAAAGACGCGTTGGTGAGTCTCTCTAACGAGCGCTCGGCTGATCCCACCCAGGATGAAGTCAACGAGGTGATGACTCTGGATAGCAAGATAGCAACCTAGAACGCAGAAAGCCGAATTCACCGCTTCGGTACATTCTTGCCAAATGAAGGGAGGTTTCTTCTTTCACCGTCGAAGCCTCGAAAACCGCCGTGAGGCCATTGGCCGGCTTGGAGGGGTTCCACCCCGGCGGTAGAGGCAGGGACCACCGCGTGCTGGTCCGCTTCCGGATAAGGGAAGCCGTGTTGCCAGCCTGGCTCTATGCGGTGGTGGATTGCTGGACTGGGGGCTGCAAGGAGCTAACCGGCGGAACCTGGCGCTGGTCCTCTCCGGTTGCTTCCGAGAGGCGCTAGGCAGCAACTGTCAATAACTGTAAGCAAGGAATCCCCAACCAAAGTGTGGGGCTTTAAGATCAGCCCCTATAGGGACTTTAGAAAGCTCCAGCCGCCTAACTTGACTCTGGAAGTCGGGCGGGTGCACCACAGCTTGCATCGCCGACGGCCATGCTTTATGGCAACTGCTGACTTGCGAGGATGACTGAAAAACGAAATCATGGCCTTCGGCCATACCCAGTCGGGACCGGCATAACCAGTCCAAATCACCACGCGCACAGCGAGTGGATTCCCATGATAGATCAAATTCGCGCCGCTACGCGTGGCGTGACACAGATGTCCTAAAAGCCAACATTTCCAGATCATACTGGTTATGCTGCCAATACCCACCGGTGGTTTCTGCAATGGCAAGCGTATTGAGGTTCGAATCCGGCTCAGCCCGTGCGTCGAGATGAAGATGCATCCCGGCTCTTAGAGATCGCCATGAAAGTCGAAAGCATGTTGCCAAATTAGAAATCAAGAGGGCTCTTGGCCTCCTTGACCGTTACGCTCTTCACGGTGTGCGTGTAAATCATGGTGGTCTTGACGTCGCTGTGCCCGAGAAGCTCCTGGATGGTCCGGATGTCGAAATTGGCCTGGAGCAGATGACTGGCGAAGCTGTGGCGGAATGTGTGGGCCGAAGCGCGCTTGCAGATCCGGGCCTTCCAGACGGCTCCTTTGATGGCTTTCTGCACTTGGGTTTCGTGGATGTGATAGCGTCGAAGCTCTCCGGTCGAAGGAACGCGGGTCAACTGAACCGCCGGAAAGAACCACTGCCAGATGAAGTCCTTCGCGGCGTTGGGGTACTTCTTCTCCAGGGCGTTGACAAGGAAGACCCCCGCGTAGCCACGATCCAGGTCACGCTGGTGAAGGTCCTTCAGCGACTCGAAATGTGCTCGGAGCTCGGGGAGGATGGTCGTAGGGAGGGGTACGGTCCGGTCCTTTCCCCCTTTGCCGTCGTGAACGGTCAGCACTTCCGCGTCGAGGTTGAAGCAGTGGATGCGCAGCTGTAAGCATTCGAACAAGCGAAGCCCACAGCCGTAGAGGAGCTTCACCACCAGGTCGAACGGAGGTGAAAGGTGCTTCAGAATGGCATCGATCTCCTCGCGTGAGAGTACAACGGGGATGTAGGGTTTCCTCTTGGCGCGAACCACCCCTTCCACCTTCCCGAATTCCTTCCCGAGGACATGCCGATGGAAAAAGAGCAGGGCATTGAACGCCTGATTCTGGGTGGAAGCCGAAACCTTCTGATCGACGGCCAGATACGTCAGGAATTGCTTGACGTGCTCCGTGGAGAGCACTTTGGGCTCCGGGCTGCGAGTGAAGGTCTGGTAGTTCCGAACCCAGTGCTTGTAAGTCCGGAGGGTCTTCGGAGAATAGTGGCGGAGTTGGATCTCCTCCATGAGCCTGGCATATTCAGCCTTCCATGAGATCCCCTGAGGAAGGTTCATCCGTGGCAGGTGTGGATTGGGTTGGGTTGACGCTCCGCAAGGGGGCGCAACCTGCGGACTGGCTCCAATGGGTTTGAAATCGACATCGAGCGGCGATTCGGAGGGGGGCGCGGGCTCTCCAGGGCGTTTATCGACGGTCAACATTTCCTGGGGTGACGAAGCGATCGAGGCGGGCGCCTCCGAGACAAGGATCTGGTAGTAAAGCGAGATCGCCTCGCGTGCCTGCTGTTGTTGAGCTGGCGACTGCCGCTTTTCCTGAAGCTTGCGGAGGAATGGAGGCAAGCTGGCCGGCTGCGAGTGGGGAAATCGATATTTTTCGCAAAAGTCCAGGTAATAGCGCAACCACTTCAGATAGAAGGGATGCAGGTTGCTGGGTACTTTTCTCCGCTGCAGGAACACAATGAACTTTCCTTTGACAAATGGAGGTATGGCGAGCACGGAAAGATCTCCAGTTTTTGGTTATCCTGCCACCTGGCATGATCAACAGAAAGATGTACTTCCTGGATCGGAATATTCTTGCAAGGACCTAACACCTAAAATATATTGCGATATCAGGACGATGGATGAAGGCGGCCCTCATC
>JAAYUJ010000020.1 GCA_012517775.1 Deltaproteobacteria bacterium | reverse complement strand
GAATTCCATGCGTCTGAGCCCAAGGGGAGGAGGCAGCTCCGTCTCCACCTGAGCGGGATCGATGGCAATCACGCGAAAACGAAGGGTTCGCCCTTCTTCTTGAACCATGCTCGTCTGGTAGCACACGGACAGGACATTCTCAAGGACGCCTCGATCAGGAGAAGGAACACACTGACGAATTTCGGGAAGAGCCAGGGGATTTCCTGCCCCGGTGCACTCATCCCAGTGCTTGAGTACGAAGTCAGCCAGGTCTTTGGGATATGAATGCTGAGTGAAGCTCATGGACTCCTTCAAAAAAGTGGAGTGCACCAGGCACGACTCGAGTGACGGCGGACCCGTGCCGACAACGAGCTATAAGTGTCTCGGACTCCTCATGCACTTTTCGCCGGATATTGCCTCAGCCGGTGCATCCCCTTTTGAGAGTGTGCAGAGAAATCCATAATTTCAGCAAGCACGTATTGAATCTTCGAGCAGTCATCGGCACCATTGAGAATGGCGATTGAATATCGCATTTTCCCGAGCTGTTCGCAATCCAGGATCTTGAGGGAATTGCTGAAAATCAAGTGAGGGCGGTTGTGAACTTTCTGATGGAGGAAAGGATTGAATCACTTCTCAATCAGCCCGGGTTAAGGCCCCTCCGTAGGTCGGGTTTCCATATCCGACATCCGGGTGCAAACGCTGTCGGCATTGGTATTCCGACCTACTGATCGGGTTGCTGCCAAATTCCAATGGCATCGTTCTCGATAAAATCTGACGGGACAGTTTCCACTATCAGCAGGTAAGTTGTTCGCAATAGATTGATCAATATGCTAAGATTATTGGCAATGCGCAACTGGAAGATTTCCTGCTCCACCGCTGTCTGAACTGCTGCCCCTCAATCGGACGCAGGTAAACCGATATCCCCCTCGCACGCTCCTCTTTCGCACGAGGATCTGTAGATCAAACGCCATTGCCTGACTCTTCCGGAGGACGAGTCAGAAGCAACATTCAACCGCAAATGATAGGGGGGATGCAGGCATGGGCAATCGTGACAGGTGTTTTACGGCACTTCCCGGTCTTGCCCTCTTCGTGGCAGTCCTTTTTCTTCTAATGTGTGGCCATATGTTCGATGCTGCTGCAGAACGGGGAAACTCCCCCCGATATGTCGGCTCCATGGCATGCCGGGACTGTCATGAAAAGCAGTATGAATCCTTCACCACATACGCCAAAAAAAGCACCTCGTTTCAAAGCATAAAAAGACTACGCAAGGAACTCACGGAAGAGGAGGTGCAAGGGTGTTACTCCTGCCACACGACCGGTTATGGTGACCCCGGCGGTTTTGTCAGTGAAGAGGCGACGCCCCATTTGAAGAATGCCGGGTGCGAGGTGTGCCACGGTCCCGGCGAATCCCACGTGGAAACCAAGAAATCCAACGATATCAAAGGGCGGTTGACTCAGGAAGACTGTGAGAGGTGCCACACGTCGGAAAGGGTGAAGGCATTCCGTTACAAGCCGCTGGTTCACGGTGGCGCTCACTGACTGACAATGCACCGGTGCCTGGATCGGGAGAGGGATATGTTTGGTTTCATCAAAAAGAGTGTGGCCAACAAGATTCTTATCGCCATGGTGACCACGATTCTCCTGATTATGGGAACCGAGGTCCTTGTGCGCATCTATTTCGGTACCCGGGACAGGGTGGAACTGATCAACATCGCCGCAAAGGAAATGGCCAGTTCAACCTATGCGGGTATCAAGCATCCCATGGCCATGGGGGATGCCCAGGCGATCATGGAGCAAATGAGGGACATTCGCAGCACGGCGGAAGACATTGAAGTGTACATAACCGACTTCGAGCAGGAGGTAATATACACCACTCATGAGGAAAAGCTCAGAACCAGATTGTCGGACAGCATTCAGAACCGGTCCGCTTCGAACGCACTCGCAGAGATTCTCGTGACCGGCATGCCTCCCCAGAGTCAATACGAAGACGAGGTTTCCGGAAGGAAACACTTCGTGTATTTCTTCCCGATTCTCAATCAGCAGGAATGCTATCACTGTCATGGTGCTTCGAGAAGAGTCCTCGGCACCATGGCGATCCGCATGAATGTTGAGAGAGCTTATGAAACGGTGGCGGATCAACGAAACAGGACCATCTTCCTGACTATATTCGGAATACCCCTTGCATCCCTGATTACCTGGCTGGTAGTGAACCGATTCATCAAGAAGCCCGTGCGAGACCTTGCAGAGAAAGCCAAGCAGTTTGCAGACGGCGACATGACGGTCAGCTTTTCCGGCAAGATGGAGGATGAGATCGGAGTCCTGGGAAAGACCTTCAACTACATGGTTGGAACGGTCTCCTCAGCCAGAAGAACACTGGAGGAGGAGATATTCAGAAAAACCGCTCTTCTCAATGAAAGGACCCGCCTTATCACCCTCCTCGAGAAGGCCAACCGGGAGTTGAGACAGCTGGATCAACTGAAGTCGACATTCCTGGCCAACATGTCCCATGAGCTCCGCACTCCCATGAACTCCATCATCGGTTACACCGACCTGCTTATTGACGGGGTGGACGGCCCTGTGAACCCGGAACAGGGAAAGAGTCTTGAAAAAATCGCCACCAATTCCCGCTATCTCCTGCAGCTCATTAATGACATCCTGGACATCTCAAAGATCGAGTCGGGGAAGATGCATTTGAGTCCCAAGGAAGTGGATCTGAACTGGGTGATTGAATCAGCAACTTCCGCCTTTGAGCCCTTGTTGAAAAGGAAGCAACTGGAGCTCTCTTGTTTTGTAGATCCTGAAGCGGCAAGGGTTTACGGGGATGAAGACGCGATCAGGCAGATCCTCATGAATCTCCTGTCCAATGCCGTGAAGTTTACGGAGCAGGGAGGCATCACTGTCACAGCCAAGCCTTCAGAGCGTGGCGTGGAGCCCGGTGAACCCCCTGTTTTTGCTGAAATCTGGGTGGAAGACACAGGAATAGGCATCAGAGAGGAGGATCTGGACGTGATATTCGATAAATTCGTCCAGGTGGACCTCACAACCGTTAGACAGCAGGAGGGCACCGGCCTCGGTCTCAGTATCGCCAGGGGGCTGGTGGCCCTGCACAAAGGGATGATCTGGGCAAAGAGTGAATACGGAAAGGGGAGTTGCTTCCGTTTTACGATTCCGATTTCAAGGGATATTCTGGAAGGTTCAACCGAACCTGTGATCGAAAAGAGAATGGCCGACGCTCTGGCTGAATACTTTGGAACCCCTGTGGAAACGTTTCTGAAGAACCCCCAATATGGCGGAAGGCAGATCCGGTGCTGGCATTATGCGCGATGCGGACACCCCAGCTGCCCCGCCTACGGCAGTGAGGAGGCCAGATGCTGGTTGATTCTGGGGACCCATTGCGCCGGTCTGAAAATCGCCAGTTATCCTGAAAAAGTAGACTTTTGTAAGGGCTGTGAGCTGATCGAAAACATTGTCCTGAAAGCGGAAGCGGAAGCGGAAGAGTTTGTGGGACAGGAGGAGTTTTCAAGTGCCGGCAAGGGATCCGAGAAGATTGTGCTTGCGGTTGACGACAATCCGGACAATCTCGACATCATCAGGAAATATCTGGGAGATGAGTACGGTGTGGTCGGTCTGCTTTCGGGTGAGAATGCGTCGGCGAAGGCAAAGACCATTAAGCCTGTGGCAATCACCCTGGATATTCTCATGCCCGGCAAGGACGGCTGGCAGGTCCTTCGTGAGCTGAAGGAGGATTCAGAGACCCAGGATATACCGGTCATCATCATTTCCATCCTGGATGACCGGAGGCTGGCGTTCAGTCTGGGAGCAGCGGAATATATCACAAAACCGATGGCCAAGGACGTGCTGTTGAAGAAGCTCCGCAACCTGGAAGGCAGGACCCCGGTGAATCGCGTACTGGTAGTGGACAGCAATGCTGAGATCGTGCGATTCATCGCACGCTCCCTCAAGGAGGCCGGATACGAGGTCATGGCAAATTACAACAGCAGGGATGCCATTCGGACAATAGTGGATTTCAGGCCGCACATGGTCATTCTGAGTCTCGGGCTGCCTGGGGAAAGCGGACTCGATGTCATCGAATTCATCAAATCAAGCGAGGAGACTCGTAATATTCCTCTGATTGTTCTCACTTCCAGGGAATTTTCGGAACAGGAGCTCGAAGCATTGAACGGGCGTATCAAGGCGATATTCAACAAGGGGTTTCTTGGCGAAGAGAGTCTTGCACAGGAGCTCAAGGATTGTATCCGCAAGGTGAGCGAGGGGCGAAGCGATGAAGGAGGGAAAATCGGTGGAGGCGGGTGAACAATGTCCGCGAAAGATTCTCGTAGTTGATGACAATATGGACAGCCGTGATCTTGTGAAAAAGGTGCTCAGGCAGTACGATTATGAAATCATCGAGGCGGTGGACGGGGAAGAGGCTCTGGCCAAGGCATTGAGTGAAAAGCCGGACCTCATTCTCATGGATCGCTCATTGCCGAAGGTGGATGGACTTGAAGTGACAAGGAGGCTGAAGAGCAACAAAGAGTTTGAGAAAACGCCTATTATAGCGTTAACGGCCCATGCCATGCGGGGAGACAGGGAAAACGCCCTGGCTGCGGGCTGTGTGGGGTATATCGCCAAACCCATCAATGTGCGCACCCTTGCAGATGAGATCAGGCTTTATCTGGGGGGGCAGGGCGGGGACATCCGACGTGGAGAGCAAGCCTAAAATACTGATCGCGGATGATGCTCAGGATGTCGTTGACCTTTTAAGGAAAAGGCTTCGCTTTGAAGGATATGAGACGATCGAGGCCTACGACGGAGAAGAGTGTCTTCTGCGGGCAAAGGAAAGGAATCCCGATCTCATTATTCTCGACATCATGATGCCGAAGCTGGACGGTTATGAAGTCTGTCGAATCCTCAAGTCGAATCGCAAGACCGCTTACATTCCCGTTTTAATGCTCACTGCAAAAGGAGAGGTGGAGAGCAAGGTCAAGGGACTCGGCGCAGGCGCACAGGACTATGTCGCCAAGCCTTTCAACTACGCCGAGCTATCGGCGCGCATCAAATCGCTACTGGCCGTCAAAGCGGCAAGGGAAAAACTGGTTCAGGAAGAGAAGACCGAGGCCCTGGATCAGATGATGGAAGGGGTCGTCCATGAACTGCGAAACCCTCTCACCTCCATAGGCGGTTTTGCCCGCAGGGTTCTGGAGAACCTTGGGGCTGAGGATTCGAACCGGAAATACATGGAGATTATCATCGAGGAGGTGTCGAGACTCGAAAAGATGATCAAGCATCTGGTTGAGCTCAAGACTGCGGCAATTTCCTATAAGGAACCGGAAAGTCTCAGAGCTGTGATGGAAGAGGTCCGGAACCAGTTTCAGCAATGGTGTGATGCGGAGGGGGTGGAGATTCAGATGGACCTTTCCGATGACTTGCCGGTTATTTGCATTGACCGTGAGAATATGAAGCTGGCTCTGTCTCACATTGTGGAGAACTCCATCGAGGCGATGCGGGAGATGCCCCGAAAGGTCCTGAGAGTCACCAGCAGTGTTGACGAAGGGAAGGTGGAGGTCTCCATAGAGGACACGGGCAGGGGGGTTCCCAAAGACAAGATCAAGTATCTTTTCGACCCGTTCTTCACATCCAAGACGTCGGGTCCCGGCCTTGGGCTGACCTTTGCCCTGAGGATCATCCAGGAACACCGGGGTACCATCTCCGTTGAAAGTGAACCCGGAAAAGGAACGGTGTTCACCATTCGCCTGCCCGTCAGCCGCCCCTGATCTCTTCGACCTTATCTCGCGACCCTCCTTCACAAGGTCCTTGATGCAATTCCCATCTTTCTCCGCTTGGTGCATGGTGACTTTTCAATAAATCGGGTCACGATCGCTTTGTAGGTCATCTTTCCATACCCGACATCCGGCTGTGAACATTGCGGGGATTGGAATCCTGACCTGCTTATTGGGAAAGCGCCGTGGAGGCAGCGCAGGATCACCCTTCGTAAAACCTCCTGGAATTTGGAATGGTGTAGATAGAATCCTGAAACTCCGATATGAGGTTTCCAAGAAGCGTCATTTAATTCCAGAGCTAAACCCCCGGCTATGGCGGGGAGAATGGCAGAAGCTATGCTGTAGTATTTGCGATAAAAAAGCTCCTTCCGTAAGGTGTCGGGCTGACCATTTCGGTGGCCGATGCGATACGGAAGGAGCAACAGGTGAAGAAAAGCCTATCACACACGGTATGGGAATGTAAGTACCATGTCGTTTGGGTGCCCAAGAGACGTCGGAAGGTCATTAAGGCAAACTGCGGAGGGAAGTCGGAGTGATCTTGCGCCGGTTGTGCGAGTACAAGGGTGTGGATCTGCTTGAAGGTAAGGCGTGTATTGACCATATCCACCTGTGCATCGCGATTCCTCCGAAGTACTCGGTATCAACGATAGTCGGGTACCTCAAAGGTAAGAGTGCCATCATACTGTTTGAGAAGTACAGTAGCCTGAAGAAGAACTTCAAAGGGCACAGCTTCTGGGCTCGCGGGTATTATGCCGGTACAGTTGGGCTGGATGAGGCAAAAGTAAGAAAGCACATCCAGGATCAGGAAGTAAACGAGTCTGTTGAGGACAAGTATGATAGTGACCTGAGTGACCCCTTTTAGGGGCGCCGGTGACACTGGCGGTAAGAGTGAAAGGGTAAACTGAATCGGCCGCGAAATGGTCACATCCCTCCTGGATCAGGCCGTATCCCCTTAAAGGGGTGCCAGTAACAATGCCCTTATAGGGCTAGTCAAGCCACCGGCTTCGCCGGTGGTGAACTGCTGACTATATGGAGACCAAGAAGCACTTCGGGCTGGAGGGGCTGATTCAGGGGTATAGTGCCGGGGAGAGCAAGAGTCTGTGTGGACAGCGCGTAGTGCATGGCGAGAAGCGGATTGCTGGGAGCAAGGCCAAGCAATTGGCACAGACGTGAGCAATTGAAGGATATGATCGGCGAACAGGAAGCCGAGCTCGAACGGCTTCAGGAAGAGAAGCGTCAACTTTCAAGCAAGATAGACGTATCCTCATTGCAGGATTACCGGTCGTTCAAGCGTATCGACAATGAGGGGAAGAACCTCTTTGATTTTGTTACCTGTTCAGTTTGGAATGCGCGCAAACACATGGTGGACTGGCTGCGTCCATTCTTTGATCAAGACAATGAGATCGTGGATCTGTTCTATGCAATAACTTCCTGTCATGGCCGGATCAAGAGCACGGCAACAGAGGTGACGGTGCGTTTAGAACCGCTCCAGCAATCCAAGCGAAGGCTTGCGCAGGAACAACTGTGTCGGAATTGACAAGTCTGGGGGTCCAGACCCCGACCGGCAAGTACATAGCCATAGAGGTAGGTGGGGCGCCTTGATAGTCTGATGGCGATGTCCGATCTACCCCGTAAAATATGCAGCAGTGTCCAAAAAATGCGATCATTTCCCTGCAGATTTACGAGGTCTGTATGCTAATGTGTTGGCAAGAATTTCAGTAAGAGGGGGAAGAGATGAGACACATAATGGTAATTGCAGTAGGACTTGCGGTCATTATTGCATTTTGCAATGGCTGCGCATGTGCAGCAGCGCCAAGAAACGGTCTCGTGGCAGAATACCTCTTTGAGGGAAATGCACGGGATACGAGTGGTAATGGCAACCATGGCAATGTTCAAGGCGCCGTTCTCACGAAGGATAGATTTGGGAGATCAAAGGCCGCCTATTCTTTCAATGGATCAAGCAGTTATATCGAGATCTCTAAAAGCAAGAGTTTGAACCTCACACAATCCCTTACCTTTGCGGCCTGGGTGAACATAACATCACTTACATCTGGAGGGGTCGCAGTCCTTTTGTGCAAAGGTACTACATATGTATCTTATAATATGTATATTTACCAGAACAAATTATATGTTGGTTTTAATAATGTTCCTATATACAATGGAAATATGGACATACTACAGAACAAATGGATACATCTCGCTGTAACGTGGAATGGCACTAATATAAAATCGTACATCAATGGTATAATGGACCCGAATATACGTGAGTTCAAAGGGACATTGGATGTTACAGATGAAAATTTTTTCTTAGGTATGGATCCACCAGGGGCATATGAATATCTCCATGGCAAGCTTGACGATGTGCGCATTTATAACCGTGCCCTTAATGTCGAAGAAATCTACGCTGTCTACCATGATAAGGATCCGGTCATCGGTTCCCTTACTGCAACGCCGGATGCTGGAAGCGCACCTCTGGCCCTCGAGTTTACGTGCCGGGCCACCAGTCCAAACGGTACGATCAGTCAGTATCTCTGGGATGTCAATGGGGACGGGATAACCGATTTCGTGACAGGTGTCGGCACTCTCTTGCATACCTACACTGCCAACCGCACTTACAAAGCAAGAGTCACAGTGGTGGACAGCGCGGGCTACAAGGCATTGTCCGACTATCTGCGGGTCAGGATAGGGGACGGTCCGGAACTTGCCGGAAAGGTCGAATACTACGAGTTTGATGACACAGCAAAAACCGTCAAGATGAAGGTCAGGCTATATAACTGGGGCAATACCGCCGCAGTTCCGTTCAATGTAGTCTTTTCTTTGTCCGATAACGGCATAGGTTCAAAGACCTTTAGGAATGTTCGTGTTGCTGATGGCTTGGGAGCAGGAAAGAATATGCTTGTCACTGTCCGTCATACCTTCGCCGAATCCGTTTACGACCGCATGATTTCAATCGCACTAGACGGAGGAAGGAAGGTGGCTGAAGTCGATGAGACGAACAATGGTCTCAACCTTTTTGTCGGCCCGGCCTCCAAATGACGAACAGGTGCGCATAGGCAGAAGCGGGACGAGGCGCATCCATACACCCATGCGGTATCGAGCCCTGCTCATGTATTGGGCTAAAGCAGATTCTTGACTCCTCAATTCGTGGAGCGGAGGTATTGGTCAAACAGACGAATCTCGTATATGGGGATTGTGACGGCTCCAAGGTTTATTGATGTCTCATTGACCAATCCATTGTTCAAGAAGCCCAGAGCGACCTCTCAAACTGAGGTGACCAACTATGGCACGAATTGGCATGAATTGACACTTGCAAAACGCACATTTTTTTGCCTTAGTTTTGTCACACTGAGCGAAGTGTGCCCGTAGGACGCGGGCGAATCGGGGCCGGTGAGAACGCCGGCAGCATACTTTGTAGATAGACCCAGAAAGGGAAGACGCCTTAACCGGCGGGCTTCCCTTTTTTGTTTGGTTCATCGCGGATTACCGTGAAGAGCACCGAATTGGGCGAATATCCGGAGTTTGAAGTTGACGAAGTTCCTGTACCCGAAAGCGACGCGCATTATCGTTCTCAAGACTAAAGGTGGGATTCGCCCGAGCGATGGGCATAGAACCTGAATTGCTGTGCCTGGACGAGCCTTTTTCTGCTTTGGACGTGCTCAGTGCTGAGGCTCTCCGCAGTGAACTGTTCGAGCTGTGAACAAGTCGAAAGATCCCGACAAGAGCCCTTCTCATGGTGACCCATAGCATCAAGGAAGCGGTTCTCATGGCAGATCGCATCGTCATCATGGAGAAGGACCCGGGCCGTGTTGTAAGAGACATGAAGGTTCCCCTCTCGCATCCTCGTATACGTAAGGATGCGAAGTTCCTGGAGGTTGTGGACCGGGTATATGCCATTCTGGCGGGTCAGACACAGTCGGAACACCTTGAACTGGGCACAGCTCCTGGAGAGCCGGGTGGAACGCGCGCCCTGCCGCATATAGCCTTCAACGAACTGGCTGATCTTCTTGAGAATGTTTCCGCCTTACCCAACAATCGGGCAGACATTTATCGACTCGCTGAAGAGCTCAGAGTCAACTCCGATCACCTCTTGCGTCTAACGGACGCAGCAGAGCTCCTGGGGTTTGTCAACATCACACAAGGCGATCTCATTCTGACGTTTCCCGGCGAGACTTTTGCCGACGCCGGAATTCTGACCCGAAAGGAGATTTTTGCGGCACGCATTCGGCGGTTGCCCATCTTTAAATGGTTGCTTTCCATTCTTCAGGCCTCGGAAAACAAGCGAGTCAAATGGGAAGAGATCAAAAAGGCCCTTGAACTTGAGTTTCCAGCAGAAGAGGCCGAACGCCAGGTCGACACCGCAGTCAACTGGGGGCGATATGCTGAAATCCTGGCCTATGAGGACAATACGGGAACCATCTATCTTGAGGTCGGCGAAGGTATCCCTTCCACTCTGCCGCAGCGCGGGGCTTTATGATAGCCAATGCCACTTCCTTGAGCATGTCATGTCGGGCATTACTACTTGCTCATGCATTTGGCGAAAGCTGGAACCTGATTCTATGGGCAGGTGGTGCAACCAATCACGGCCGAGGTGCGCGAAAAGGAAAGGGGGAGTGACCATCCCCCCCTCAAGACTTCCGATCTCAATTCTTCGGAAGTTTCCCGCGAAGATCTTGCTTGCAAAGTACATGGAGAGATGTATCCGCTGTCAGTTGTTGTCCCTGGCGTCTGGTATGATGCAGGTTCATAAGTGCCTGCTCCTTCTCCTTGAAGGGCATCCGGATCATGAAGCACCTCACGGTTCCTGATCAAAAAGAATATGAGTATAATATGGGTATCTTGCATAGAGGAAGTGCCCTGATACAGGCAGAGCCCATTCGAGCCTTTCTCGTGAATCCGAGTTGCCGCAAGAGCAGAGTGATCGAATTCGGCGACCCGAGGAAATTGTATGTTGAACATCTTCTCGCACAGACCCTAATCCACGGAGACAATCTTAACATCGAAATGCAGGGTCTTGCCGGCAAGGGGGTGGTTGAGATCGACAGT
>JAAYUJ010000164.1 GCA_012517775.1 Deltaproteobacteria bacterium | reverse complement strand
GTCATCCAAGTACCTTTTGAATCTCTTTCTGCATTGACTCAACAACAGCCAGCGGGTCTTCTGCGGTACTGATGGGGCGTCCTACCACAACATGATCGGCTCCACACGCAACAGCGTTTCCAGCGGTCACGATACGCTTCTGGTCGTCTGCAGGAATCCGCACATTGCCTCCAGGACGGATGCCCGGGGTAACAATCAGGAAATGATCCCCCAGGTCATTTCTCAGGCGGGCCGCCTCCAATCCGGAAGCAACCACCCCATCGCACCCAAGGTTGATCGCACTTCGAGCTCTACTCAGCACGAGATCGTCAATTCTGACCGGAGCCCCAACGGTGTCCTTCATGTCTTCTTCCCCGAAACTGGTCAGCACGGTGACAGCCAGGATTCCGAGTCTGCTCTTTTCCGCGATGGCGGCCTTCAGGATGGGGTCATTGCCGTGGACGGTGGTGAAAGTGACCTCGTGGTTCCTGATCTGCCTCAGAGCCAGTTTTACTGTCTCGGGAACGTCGAACAATTTCAGATCCAGCATGACCTTGTGCCCCCGGGCAGTGATCCAGTCCACAATGGAGAACCAACCGGCCAGAAATAGCTGCAGACCCACCTTGTAAAACCTGATGCGCCCTTCAAGGCGCCGAACCCATTCCTCAGCCTTGGCGGAAGAATCCACATCCAGAGCAAAGATAATGCGCTCATTTAATGGAATATCCTTGTGTTTCACCGTCACCTCCGGCTTGCTTCGACTCAAACACACCGTCTACGTGTTTGTCTGCTTTTTTTGGTTCATACCGGTCTGGTTGTCAAAGACAAAATATTGTAAGGTATCCCAAAGACAGGACAGGCTGACAAGCCGAAGAGTCACTTCGGTCGAGAAGGGCCGGGGTTAGGATGAATCGACGGTGATTCAGTGGAGGTCTGCCGAGCATTTTCCAAGAACCTGCTGAAAAGAGAGCCCCATGGCATTCATACTTCAGGCCAATCCGGATCGTTGGGACCTGAGGCAGTTTCTGATCCCCGACAGAGTGGTCCGGTGGTATGTGAGAAACTACGTCTCCCTGATGCGGCCGGGCGAGATCGTACTCTTCTGGCTCGCCAAGGGCGGAAAGTCCCCAAAGGTCAGGGGAATTTACGGATGGGGACTCATCGACGAACCGGTCTATACTGATGAACGGGGTGATTTGAGGCTTCCGGTAAGGTATGTGGAACGGTGGGTCAAGCAGGGTGAAGAGGGAATGGAACCCGATAAGCAGCACGCACCCATTCCAGGCGCCGACGTACTCTCCCTCCCCTCCTGGTCGGAGAATTTGATCTCGATCAACCCCCAGGGAAGCACATTCCTTGTATCAGAAGGGCAGCTGCGGGAGCTCACAGAGCAGTTGATCGCCAAGCGAATCCCCCGCTCACAGCTCATGCGAGCCACGGACCTGTATCTGCGGCAACGGAAGCTGTCCGGGGAGTCCTTTTCCTATCTTACGATTCCATTGGAGGAGGGCGGCCATGAATGACAGCCTCCAGTTGATTCGCGATTTGATTAAGATCCTAATGGGGTCGGGAGGCAGCAGCGGCATCGCACTGGCACTCATTGACAAGGCGGACCTGAAAGCGCCCTTCTGGTATATGTTTGCCGTCTCTATCGGTCTCACTATTCTTCTGGTCGTTCTCCATGTCGTCGTGCAGCTGTACGAAAAGAAGCACGTCACTCAAAACACTTGTGAACAGCTCGACAGACTGTCCGGCCATTATGTGGATGTTCTTCAGGTCGCAGGTGATGTATTCCAGGCGCGGTACCCGGATGACGTGAAGCTCCTTTCCATGCTGGGCAGGGATTTGCGCAACCGCTCGGCATCCATGCAGCGGCAGGGGATGGAAGAATCCCTGAAGACTTTCCGCAATGGCATCCAAGCCGTCGTTTCCTACTGGGAGAGGACCATGGAAGATGGACAGGCTCAGGATAAGATCCCCGAACAGTCGTAGCGGTGTGATGCCTCAAGTATCCAATCTCGCACCCTAAATGACAGAGAGAGCATGGAGAATGAAAAGGAAATCAGAGGGTGCCTGACAACATAGCTTCTCAATGAGTCCGAGGCACGACAACAATGTATATCGGGTTTCCACACCGGACACCTTGACACAAAGGGTGTCGGGATTGGAATCCCGATCTGCTCCAGATGAAGATGCCAGGCGATATTTTCATGGTTCGTCGTGCCCTTCAGGGGATGGGAGTCATTGAGAAAGTGCAGGATCCTGTGCAAGAAAGAAACGGATGCCGCCTGAAAGCATAGACACAGGCGAAACGGAAGGATTGAAAAATGGAAAACGTTGCAGTGGTCGGTGCGAGTCCGAAGGCTGACCGTTACTCGAACCAGGCGATGCGAATGCTGGAGGAAAACGGGCATAACCCCATTCCCATAGCCCCGGCAAAGGATGAAATCCTCAACCGAAAAGCATACCCAAGCCTTCGCGCGGTGCCGGACCGAGTCGACACGGTGACCATGTATGTCGGCCCTTCGCGCCAGGCTCCCGTTCTGGAAGATGTCATTCGGATCAGGCCGCGGCGCATCATCTTTAACCCCGGGTCGGAGAACCCGGAGGAATATGACCGCCTGAGAAGCACCGGCATTGAAGTTGTCGAAGCCTGCACCCTGGTCATGCTCAGAACGGGCCAGTTCTAACCTGGTACCTTACAAATCAAGGAGATGAATATGCTTTCCATGAGATGGCATTGCACCGTCATCTGTTCGGTTTCCCTTTTGCTTGCGGCATTTGTAACAGGTGCTAGTGCGGAACCCAGAACTTGTCGGGGACAGGTGCTCTATGTCCCCGCCTATTCGGAAATTCCCTACGGCGATCGCGGGTTCACCGTCAATCTCACTGTCACCTTGAGTGTGAGGAACACGGATCGCAAAAACCCCATCAAGATCAAACTCCTGGAGTATCACAGCTCGACAGGAAGCCTTGTCCGCTCATACCTCTCAGAGCCACAGGGGCTCAAGCCTCTCGCTTCCTGTGAATTCGGGGTCAAGGAATCGGACCGCAGCGGGGGAATCAGCGCATCTTTCATTGTGGAGTGGGAAAGCGAGACGCCCGTATCACCGCCGCTTGTCGAAACGGTCATGATCAGCACCATATCCACGCAGGGAATTTCTTTTGAAAGTCAGGCAGTCGTGCTCGAGGAAAAGCGTTGAAACAGAACCCCACCTCACGTTCCCTCTTCTTTCGGAAGGCAGCAGGCACATCCGCTGCCTGCAGGCTCACCCGAGAACCTATCCAAGGCGCATTCCAGGAAAGGACCCCGTATGGCGGAATTGACGCGAGACGAACAGATCAGTATCCTCAAGGAGAAACTGGCTTCGGCAAAGAGTGTTGCAGTGCTCACAGGGGCGGGAATATCCGCTGAATCCGGTGTCCCCACCTTCAGGGGAAAGGACGGACTCTGGAAGCAGTATCGGGCAACCGACCTCGCAACCCCGGAAGCGTTTGCCCAGGACCCCAGACTTGTGTGGGAGTTCTACAACTGGCGGCGCGAAGTCCTGAAGCCTCTCAAGCCCAATCCGGGACATTTCGCCCTGGTAGAGCTGGAAAAGCGGATTCCCCGGTTCACTTTGATCACCCAGAACATTGACGGGTTTCACCATACCGCGGGAAATCAAAATGTGGTGGAGCTGCACGGAAACATCTGGCGGTTGCGGTGCACCGGTTGTGGAACCGTGACGGAAGACCGGACCGTCCCTTTGCCTGACCTTCCGGCGTGCAGCAAGTGCGGTGCACTTTTGAGACCCGACGTGGTGTGGTTCGGCGAAATGCTGGACCCGACCATCCTGGAAGCCGCTTACGAGGCACTCCAGTTCAGCCAGGTGATGATGGTCGTCGGTACATCCGGCATCGTGCAGCCGGCGGCATCCATGGGGATGAACGCCAAGAGGCAGGGCGCCTTTGTTGTGGAAATAAATCTCGAAGCCACACCCTATACCGGTGTCTACGACCTGAACATCCAGGGAAAATCCGGAGAGACTCTCCCTCTCTTGCTGTGAGTCAGCCGGAATCGTGGAGTTGTTCCCATCGGTATAATGTGCTCACCAGAGGGTCGGAATTCCAATCCAGACTTACGATGGCCGGCTCTCTGATCCCTTTATGTTTCTTGATGCCCTTCGTGCCCTTCGTGGTGAAACCTTGGTTGGGGGCGGCTGCTTCTTATCACCCCTTCTGTTGAACAGAGCCTGCCGGCGGCGGAGAATTCAGGATCTACGCCAGCAGGGTGGATGCCTGTTTCATGAGCCTCCCGATCTGAAGCCTTTGGGGGCAGCACTTTTCCGCCGCGGAAAAGTCCACTGAGGCCAACCGTTCTCGAACTTCCAGCGGGAGCTCCGCAAACAGTGCCCTTGCCCGATTGCATTCTCCATAGCTATTGAAATACATGAGATAGCGCATCACTTCTCTGACGGGAAGGTTTGTCTCCAGGGTCGACTCACACAGATGCGCGCAGCCTGCACAGTAAGAGGATGCCGTATCCTGGGCGTATCGGTCCAGCCAATCCATGCTCTCCGCTGAGAGTTTCGTTTGGTTGAGTGCCGCCGCGATGTTGGACATGAGAACCGTCATATTGGGCATTTGGGAGCAAATACTGGCAATGAGCGGATTCTGCCAGATCGCTTTGAGCTTCGCCTGCTTGTCCGTGTAGCCCTCTTTCAGGAACTTACCCGCCATCTCGATCTCCGTCTCGCTTTCCATGCTCACAGAGCCGCCTCCCTGGGTTTTCATGGCGGTGAGACCGATACCCGCTTTGGTGCATGCATCCACTGCGGCCTTCATCTTATCTTGGTGCATGATGCGGAAATTGTAAGTGATCATGATTCCGTCGATCCAACCCAGCCTGGCGGCATCCATCATGAGATCTTCCATGTTGGTGTGCGTACTGAAACCGAAGAACCTGATCTTCCCCTGGGCTTTCGCTTTTTCCACCCAGCTTTTCGTGTTGTTGTCGATTTCGTTGATGCGCTTCATGCCGTGAATGAAGTAGAGGTCGATGGTGTCGGTCTTCATTCGCTCCAGAGATCGGTTGAGGAGAGCGGTCATGCCTGCCGGATCCCTGGCATCGGATTTGGTCACCAGGAACACCTCTTTCCGGGCTTCGGGGTATTTGGTGAAGAACTGACCTATACCCAGTTCACTCTTTCCCCCTTCATAGCAGTCGGCGGTATCCCAATGGGTGACACCCCATTTGAGAGCCTGCCTGAGGAGAAGCTGGTTGGACGGAATGTCGAACATTCCCCCCAGAGACAGGATGGAAACGTTCACACCCGTCTTGCCAAAAGGGCGCGTGGGAACTGTTGCCGCATCCGTCTTCTTTTCGGCCGGCTCCTGCGTGCCCTGAGCCATGGCACCTGCGGCACAGAGAAGAGAGCCGGCTCCGACGGTCCCCGCAGTCCTCAGAAAATCCCGGCGAGAGAGCGCTTTTTCTTTGTTCATCTGGTTCATTTTTGTCTCCTTCCGAAGTAGACGTCACCTCGTCGAATAACACTATCTCCCATCATTCCGGCGAAAGGCCTTATGGGTCCAGTAGAGGGTTCGAAAAGTGATTCTCAATGGTGGGACTCCTGCCGCCCTTCGGCCTTCGCCAAACCGGCGAATTGTTGAGACTGCCGCAAAACTGAATCCTGGAGAAGCAAGCGCACCACAACTGCCCTCTCAATAAGCTCAGGTAACGGCAGCCTTGCAGGTCGGGTTACCATACCCGACACTCTGAGGCAAAGGCCCTCGGGATGTGAATCCCGACCCACCTGTTCAGAAATTGCAATGAAACACTAAAGGAGCAGGGAACGTTTCCTGCTTCTGGATTCGTTTTCAGCAGTAACCCGAATGGCCCTTTTCCCGGTTACAGGGCACTCGTGCTCGCACACGCCGCACCCGATACATCGCTCCGGGTCCACCTGGGGACGCTGGAGTCTGACCTGGATCCGCGCCTGAGTCCCCGGAGACGGGAGGAATTCCAGGGGCCTTCCGGATGCGAGGGTCAGGGAGCGGTCGCTGTTGGAAACGATGAGAGCACGCATGTCCCCATTTCCGCCGGGACCCCCGGAGATGGCGAGATAGTAGTCTCCAGTACCAAACCGGCCCGGCTTGAGAGAGGGTTCCCGCAGTTCCACGGTGAACCCATCGCTCCCCGCCACGACACCGACTCCGCTTCTCACCGTGTTGAAGACTTCCCGCACAAAGATCGCCTTGGGGCTTACCGGACAGTTTTCCTGGCATACAATGCAGGGCTTGTCCATGGCCCAGGGAAGGCAGCGGCCATGATCCACGAAGGCCATTCCCAATCGAACGGGACCTGAAGCCGCAAAGTCCTTGATTCCCTTCTTCTCGTCGAGGGTGATGGGACGAATGGCGGCAGTGGGACAGACCTGGCTGCATGCGATGCAATTGAGCTGGCATCCGCTTGTCCCCAGCCGAAAATTGAGGATGGGAGTCCAGAGGCCTTCCAGACCGCTCTCCAGGCCTGCGGGATGGATGATATTGGTCGGGCACACACGCATGCACTGGCCGCATTTGATGCAACGGGAAAGAAAATCCGCCTCGGAGAGAGACCCCGGTGGCCTGATCATGGAAGGGTTCCAGTTGGCTCCCAGGCCGCCCCCGAGCCTCAACAGGGGCACGGCGGCGATTCCTGATGCCATGGAAAGCACCAGACCTCTGCGGCTCAGGTCCGGCAGGGTGATTTCCCCTCCAGCGGATGGGCGGGAGCTGTAGGTGATGATATCATGGCGGCAGTCGTCGCGGCAGTTCATGCAAAGGACGCACTCATTGAGGCGCATGGTACCGCCGGGTTCACACCCCCCTTCGCAATCCGCTTCGCAGAGTGCACATTGGGGACAGTCACCGTCTTTTTTCCCGATTCTCCAAAGAGCGTATCTTCCCAAAATTCCGTAGAGCGCTCCCAAAGGACAGACAAAACGGCAGTAGAACCTTGGCACTTTCAGGTTCAGGAGAAGCGCCGCAAGAAAGACGGCTCCTATGAGCCAGGCACCTTCATAATAACGCTGGCTGACTGAAATCCTCTGCATGGTCGAATCCGCAAGGGGCAGCACGACGAGATTGATGGACCGATAAACCAGGGCAATGGGATCCAGTAATCCTGTCTGAAGGGAGGCGGCAATCATCCGGTCCAGTGCGACAAAAGAGGCGATCAATGCCCAGATGCCGATGAATGCCGAAAGGAATATGAAAGTCTTGCCATTTCTCTCAGATGCCCTTCCTGCCGCTGACCACGCCAGTCCAATTGTGACTGCGAGCAAGGCCACAAGGGGAATCGATGGTCTGACGGCCTCTCGGACCTGATGCGCAATCAGTGCCCCTGCAGCGGCGGAGAGCAGGACCACCAGGATGTGGTACTTGATTGACTGTGCCCGATGATATCGATTCAAGGCCACTCTACTCGAAAACGGTTTTCCTCTCTTACCCAGGTACCCCACAAAGTGATGCAGGGACCCGAAAGGGCAAACCCACGAACAGAAGAATCTTCCCAGGAGAACGGTGAGCACCAACGTTACCAGCGCCCAGAGGAGGTCCCGGTAAAGGCTGCCGGTGGTGAGCAGGGTGCTCAGGGCAACCAGGGGGTCCAGATGAAGAAACCAGGAAACGGGCCATCCCCGGAGCTGCCACCATTCGATGCCGAATGAGGTGGCGACGCAGAACCAGAGAAAGAGAGCCAGAAAGAAGACTTGACTGATGCGTCTGACCGTCACGATTCGCATGATTATCTCGGAGAGTGCTGAAAAGAAGCTCCCTACCTCAGATGCCGACCCGTTCGGGACGGATCTGTTCATAGTCGGCAGTTCCTGCGCCGGCGGCTTCCGCCTTGGCGATAAACGGGAGATCATGGATCGATCGCCCGAGGAGGGTTGCGCCAAAAGCGTCCGCCGCCACCTGATCCGTAGCGGCGATCATGAGGTTCGTCTGCTTGAGATCCGACAGGGAGCCACCCGTAGGACCATTGGTCATCATGGTGGTCGTTCCGTCCAGGATCACAAAGGTGGGTTTGACCATGATAGCCAATTCCTTGATGAGGTTATGGATATCCTGATGAAAAATGTTGCGCCTGCCTCCGAGCAGCCCGTACCAGTTCTTCATGACCATGGACGCGCCGCTTCGATGATGGTCTTTAACGGGAGCAACGCCTATCAGCTTGTTGATTCCCTGGAACGGTTCATAAAGCAGAGGCCAGTTGACTATGTAAGCCGCGCCGGGAACAGTCGTCGCCCTGAAAAAGGACTCCCTGGGCAGAAACAGTCGGGCCCCCGCCGTTCGAGCAGCCTCCCCTATACCTGTCAGGGCGAAACAGCTTTCGGGATCGTTGATGGGATTGTCCGTCACCGCGACCGATGAGGCTCCGGCATGATAGCAGAGGCGAATCAGTTCCGCGAGCAGTTGAGGGTTGGTGGTGGCAGAGACAATGGCCGGAGTGGCAAACGCCGCGTTCACCTTGATGAGGACCCGATCCCCTCCGCGGATGAACGTCTCGATACCCCCAAGAGCCTTCAAAGCCAGATTGACCGTTCTGACCCTGTCGTCTCCAGCGACGATGCTCATCTTCCTTCCCATGGCCGGCATGGAAAAATCCGGGAGCAGGATGGCCGACTCCCCGGAATCGGAAATGGCTTTCGGCCCCTTGGAATCATGGAGCCAATAGCTCAACAGACCCGAGGCGGCTATGATCGCTCCCGCCTTTGTGGAGCGAATAATGAAGTCCCTTCGGGTGAATCCGCTGTCGTGGGAGGAATCACTCACTGCGTCACCTCCGCAAGGGTTTCGTACAGCATGACAGCCAGTTCCTCCGCCATTGCAATGTCATCGGCTTCATGGACCCCGGCCAGAAAGTGACGGTGAGCGAAGATGAATTCATAGCTGTCCAGAATCTCCACAATCTTGAGGCCGGGAATCCGGTTCTCCGCAACCTGGTTCTTTCCGCCGTTTTCCAGAAGGAATTGCCTGTAGGATGCAGCCAGCGAATCCGCTTCCCGCGGATCCTTCCGCGCCGAAAGAAAGAGGGTGAATCGTTTCCCGCCCAAAAGATAATGGGCAATGAAGACGTTGTTCAATTCCTGGTAACCGAACACATCAGAGGAGAGAAGAGTAATGCTCCCCTCTTCGAGAGCCTCTTTTGGGAACAGAGCGATCTCATTCACCTCGCCTGTTTCGGTTCTCTTTCCGGCAACGAAATTCCGACCGAGGGCAAGCATTTCTTCGATGAGGCTTTCACTGGAAGCCACTACTTCAACATATTCGCGGCCATGGACGAAAAAGAGGGCGTTTCTGGAGTGGTAGGCGAAACGGGTGAAATCCACATCTTCTCCATCGGCCCGGCGCTGGCTGCTATAAACGGAAAACGCATTGCGGGTGTTCCCCATGTCATAGACATAGACTTCAAACCATGAATCACTCTGTCCTGACTTGACAAAGCGGCGACTGACAAGCTTCACGAAACCTGCGGAGAGGTAGAGCTCCGCCTTTCCGTCGATCTTTTCCGACAGATTCTCGGGGCCGAACGCTTCCACCGACGAAAGGGGATTGAACCCTTCAGGAAGATACGACTGGAACCAGGATGCGTCGAGAGTCCCTGACGCTTCAGGAAACGCTCTCTCCTCAGGATGGAGAACCGGCATGAAAACGGCCGGGTCGTACAGCAACTGCTTGAGATAGACCCAAAAGGCAATCCCGGCCAGGGTCATCAGGATGACTATGCCGACGCATGTTTCGCTCTTTCTGGATTTGGCATCCAACGAAACTGCCCTCCCTGTCCATGGCGGCTTCCGAGACAACCGCCAGAAGAGGCGGGAAATCCAGTCTACCTTCCCACCCCAATCCCCACCGCGATGAATGAATAAAATCTCTCGGAATGGAAACAACCATCGAAAATTCATCCCATATTAACAGCACTGTCTTTTCAGGAAAAGATGGACCTTGTCAAGTGTTCGTATTCATTTGGTCTAACGATCATGCCCTTGCGGGCACAACGAGCACGAAAATGACTTTCGGTATTTTCATCCAGAATAGTAGGTCGGGTTTCCATACCCGACACACATCTGTCGGAATACGAATCCCGACCTACAGATAAGCGGATTTTTCCGCTGAAACCATTCTCTGCCCTCATTTTCACTTAAACGACCATGTACCATAGTCGGTTCACTCTGCAACGATGAAGACGGGACCTCGAGATCCCATACCTGACATATCCCAGTTTTGAGATAGACTCGTTTCGGTTGAGAAGTTGCGCTTTCATATCGCTCCATGCTTTATTGCAGGAGCGGCATCTTGCCGCGACTGCCTACCATCGCGGCAGGATGCCGCTCCCAAAGGAACGAAGCTTTTCATCCTTAACGGGTATAGTCTCTTGCTGCCACGGTGATGGACCAAAAGTGATAGAGATGCTAGAGTAAAACCACTTATGCAACCTAACCCATTCGTGTTCGTGAGGATGAGAAATGATTGACCTTGATTTCGTTGGGAATCTCGCCATCGAGGCAGGAAAGGCCATCCTGGAGGTCTATGAAACAGATTTCGGAGTGGACCAAAAGGGTGACAACTCACCTATAACTCTGGCTGATAGGCGGTCCCATCAGCTGCTTTCCAGGCAATTGCAAAAGAAGTATCCAGACATTCCCGTCTTGTCGGAGGAAGGCAAGGAAGTTCCATACACGACCCGCAGGGAGTGGAACCGATTCTGGCTGGTCGATCCGCTGGACGGCACCAAGGAATTCGTCAAGCGGAACGGGGAATTCACCGTGAACATCGCCCTGATCGAGGAGAGCAGGCCTCTTTTCGGCGTCATCTACCTCCCGGTCGCCAGGAGGCTCTACCTAGCTCACACGGCGGAAGGATGCTGGGAGATCCACGAAGGTCGGAAGCGTCCCCTGAACGTGGCACGATACCCCTCCTCGGAGCACATCCGCCTGGTCAAGAGCCGATCCCACCCATCGCCCAATCTGGAAGCCATTCTGGATATCCTTCCCCCTTGTGATGTCATCAAGAGGGGAAGCGCTCTCAAGTTTTGTGCGATTGCCGCGGCAGAGGCCGACTTTTATCCGCGATTCGGCCCCACGTGGGAGTGGGACACTGCGGCCGGACAGGCGATCGTGGAGGCTGCAGGCGGCGTTGTGGTCGACTTTCACGGAAAGCCTTTCACCTACAACAAGCCTAACCTCATCAACGGCCCCTTCCTGGTGGCGTCAAGTCTTGAATGGCTAAAGAGGTCAGGGGTCCTCGAGAAAGCTGCATCATTGGGAATCGTCTAGATCCTGAAGCGACGCGTCAGGCCTCCAGTCGGGCAAGGACCGGGAAACGGTGAGAGCGTGGACTTCGGCTGCTTCCGCTTCCTTGAGAGCTCCCGCACATTCGCACAGGGTGGAGCCTGTAGTGAAGACGTCGTCGATGAGAAGGGTCTTTTTCCCTTTGATGTCGGCCGGCCTTAATACTACAAAGGCACCCTTAACGTTATGGAGTCGCTCTTCACGGTTGAGACGGGTTTGAGGTTCAGTCCATATCCTTCTGAAGAGAACTGCGCAGTGAACAGGGATTTCAAGGCGCCTGCCCAGTTCCCGGGCGAGGAGTGCAGCCTGGTTGAAGCCTCGCTGGCGGAGCCTTCTCACATGGAGAGGAACCGGCACAATGAGGTCTATCCGCTGTTTCATTTCATCGGTCAGAACTGTCTCCAGAAGTTCAACAAGTGGAGGGACCCAGTGGAGATGGCCGCCGAACTTCAACCGGTGCACCCCGTCCCTGGCCACCCCCGAATGGAAAGCGGCAGAGCGGGCGCTGTCGAATGAGTAGGTCGAGAGCTCACAGTCTCCACAGAGATGGTCCCCTGATCCCGGGCTTTTTTGGAAAGGGCGTCCGCAGACGGGACAGATGGGAGATCGAATCCAGGGGAGCTTTTCCCGGCAGACATCGCACCAGCAGCTTTCCGCGGAAACCGGCCAGTTTTCCCGGCAACCGGCGCATCCCCTTGGGAGCAGGAGCTCCAGAAATGCAGACCCTAGACCTTTGAATGGCAACAGATTGTGAAGGAAATGTAGAGAGTTCTTCACGTTCAGTCTTTCGAAGGTCACTTCTCAATAAGTCCAGATACAAGCGCTTTGCAGGTCGGGCTTCCATACCGAGACCATGGCACGAAGGCTGTCGGGATTGGAACCCCGACCTACCTATTGAGACAGCACTTTCGACGCCATCCGCTTTGAGAAACCCTGATCTTACATGCGGTCCACAATGGCCCCGGCAAATTCCGAGCACTTCACTTCGCTGGCACCTTCCATCTGGCGGGCGAGGTCGTAAGTGACCACCTTGTCGGCAATAGTTCTTTCGAGGGCCCTGGTAATCAGTTTTCCTGCTTCATCCCAGCCCATATGCTCCAGCATCATCACTCCCGACAGGATGAGGGAGCCGGGATTGACCTTGTCCATGCCCGCATACTTCGGAGCACTCCCATGTGTAGCCTCAAAAACCGCACATGAGTCCCCGATGTTTGCTCCTGGAGCCATGCCCAATCCGCCGACCTGAGCCGCAAGTGCATCGGAGAGATAGTCCCCGTTAAGATTTGGAGTGGCCAGGACGTGGTATTCCTCGGGGCGCAGCAGAGCCTGCTGAAACATGGAGTCCGCAATACGGTCCTTGATCACCACTCGCCCCGAGGGAGCTCTTCCACCATGCTTTTCCATCACCTCCCATTCGGTGACGGTCACGTCCCCAAACTCCTCCGAAGCGAGCTCATAACCCCACTTCCGGAATGCCCCCTCGGTGAATTTCATGATATTCCCCTTGTGTACGAAGGTTACCGATGGCAGCTTTCTTGCCAGGGCATATTGAATGGCACGGCGGACCAGACGCTGTGATCCCCTTCGGCTCATGGGCTTCACACCGAAAGCCGACTCCAGCGGAACATCCACTCCAAACTCCTCCTTGAGAATGGCCGCAAATCTCCTTGCCTCCATCGACCCCGAAGCCCATTCAATTCCCGCATAGAGATCCTCGGTATTCTCGCGAAATACCACCATGTTTACTCTTTCCGGATGCTTCACGGGCGAAGGAACCCCGGCAAAATAACGCACGGGTCTGACGCAGGCGTAAAGATCCAATAACTGCCTCAACATGACGTTGAGACTTCGAATGCCCTCCCCGACCGGAGTGGTCATTGGCCCCTTTATGGCAATCATGCACTTGCGGAGCAAATCCAGGGTCTCCTGAGGCACCCACACCCCGTTGGCTTCGAAAGCCTTCTCACCGGCCAGAAGCTCACGCCAGAAGATCTTCCTCCTGCCACCGAAGCTCTTTTCAACGGCTGCATCCAAAACCATGCGGGCGGCAACCCAAATGTCCGGTCCGATACCGTCCCCCTCGATAAAGCCGATTACCGGATCATCCGGCACATTGAGGTCACCGTTTCCCAGAAGGGTTATCCAGTTTCCCTTCATGCCATCGCCGCCTGCTTTCGAGCCTGTTTTCATTCATCCCTCATTTCTCAAAGTCCAGGAGGCCCCATTCACCGGCAAGTCTTGTGCCGATCAGTCTGAGTCCTTTTTCCACATAGGCATCGCTCACCTCATCCATCTGTTCCAGAAGGAGCCCGCTCAATGCCAGCCTTCCCCCTGGATTCAAGCGGCGGACAAGGGCTGGTGCCATGTCCAGGAGGGGCTGCGCCTGGATATTAGCCACGATCACGTTGAAGACTCCCTCAATCTCCATGGTTGTCCCACTGAATAATCGTATCCTGCCTTCCACGTGGTTGACCGCGATGTTTTCCATGGCCACTTCGATAGCTTCCGGGTCATTGTCCACACCAACCACCGGGTTAAATCCCAGCAGGACGGATGCAACTGCCAGAATTCCAGACCCTGTCCCCACATCCAGCAACGACTCTCCTGACACATTCCTTTCGGAGGCAGCCAAATCCTCCAACCATTCCAGGCATAGGCGGGTCGTCTCATGATGGCCCGTCCCGAACGCCCGACCTGGATCAATGCGAATCAGCCGGTCGAGGGGGTCGGGAACGAACACCTCCCATGTCGGACAGATGACAAAGCGCTTTCCAATTCGCAACGGCTTGAAATGCTCTTTCCATCGATCTTCCCAGTTCACTTCCGGCAGGTCATAGATCGAATAGTCAAAGAATCCCCGGCGGGCATAAGGGGCACCAGGATGATTGAGGATCTCCTGCAGTCCACTTTCCCAGTCATCGGCGAGACCGCCTCTATCGAGGTAGAACCGGATTCCTTTTTGCGTTATTTCAACTGCCACGGAAAACCGTTCCCCGATGAAAGCCGCCAACTCCTCCTTCATAGGCTCCTCGCACGCAACTTCCACACACATCCATTTTCTCGACTCGGCCATGCAACGCATCTCGCTATCACGAAACCCTGAAATCGATTTGAATCAGCGGTTTTTCTTCTCATGTTAATCGCCGATCATATCGCTCCCAGCCGTCCCGTGCTTAACTTCTCAATGAGTCCAGGTAACGACCGCTTTGCAAGCCGGAATCCCATGCCCGACATCTTGGCACAAAGGCTGTCGGGATTGGAATCCCGACCTGTCTATTGAGAGACTCCTCCTGTACCACCAAAATCATGGAGGCTTCCCACAGAAAAATGGAGCAGCCTCGAGCAGCAAACTCGGCCCTCTTTCTAATCACGAAAAGTGAGAAAGGCACGAAGAAAAATCAGAGTATCCGCAATTCCCGCATTTGGGACAGGACTCTGGAAACCTCTCAATAACTCCCGGGCATGACTGCCTCGTAGTTCGGGTTTCCACACCCGACACCCTGGCGCAAAGCTCTCGGGATATGAATTCCGACCCACTTATTGAGAAGTTGCGAACTCTGCCCCTCAACAGGTCTCAATTCCATGCCGACAACAAGGTGTCGAGAGAGAAACCCGACTTTCCCCCACCATCCCTTTCACGTCCAAAGGTACCTCAAGTGGGAAAAGGGGACTGATCCGTCAAATCCACATTCGTCGAACGTACACCTTTTGGGGTTCAGAATTCCCTCAAATGAGTCTATAATCGCTCCCGTGCAATCTGAATGGAAAATTTCCCCGTGTGTTGCAGTTCAGCTCCCATTGGGTGAATGAGTAACCCGCCCGATGCTCCATGTGCCTTTCAGGAGTCTCTGCATGTGGTTTGGAAAGCTCCGGTGGTTTCAGCGCAATAGACTGGAACGAGAAGCGTCCAGGCAGCTCATCATGGAAGAGTTTCAAAACCTCAAGAAGCTTTTCCGCAAACAATCCCTTTTGATAGAAGAAATGCGCCGGGAGCAGCAGGCTGCCGCCGCGGGGGAAAACCGGGACCTGGAACCTCTCATTGAACTTTGCGATGCTGTTTTCTACCTCCAGCAGGCATTCAGACCTCCAGGGCTCATGTCACGCCAGCATGCCCAGGTTTTGAACCTGGTCATCAAGAAGATGGAGCAGTTTGGAACATTTTTCGATCTCGAAATGATTCAGGAAGAAGGAGTGCCCTTCAACCCGGAGATTCACCAGGCCCTGGAAAATAGAAGCCCGGGCAATCCATCGCCGGAGATCCTTGAGGTCGTACAGCCGGGCTATCTGCGCAAGGGCAGGGTCCTGCGCCCTGCCAGGGTCATTGTGGGTACGACGGGGGCATCCATATTCACCGAAAGAGAGAGTACACCATCATGAAGTCCATTGTCTGCGGTATCGATCTGGGGACTACCAATTCCGTCATTGCATTTCTCAGGGATGGGTATGCCGAGGCCATTGCCGTCGAGGACGGCACGGCAATCCTGCCGTCTGTCGTGAGCTTCGAGGCGGGAGACTGCAGCTACTGGGTGGGGCAGCGGGCGAAGAACCGCCGCGCGGCTTTTCCGGAGGCAACCATCAGTTCCGTCAAGCGGCTGATGGGAAAGGACACGACGATCACGGCCTGCCAAAGGAGTTTCACCCCAGAGGATATCTCCTCGTATATTCTCAAACATCTGGCCGAACGAGCTTCGGAGCACTTGGGAGAGCGCATCGAGAAGGTTGTTGTCACGGTCCCCGCCTACTTCGACGATGCGCAGCGAAGAGCGACGATTCGTGCGGGAGAACTGGCCGGTCTCGATGTGGTTCGTATTGTCAACGAGCCTACTGCTGCAGCTCTGGTCTACGACCATGTCCAGTCCGACGCCGGTGAGGAGTCTCCCTATGTGATGGTCTATGATCTAGGCGGTGGAACATTCGATGTGTCGATCCTCGAAATAAGGGGTGAAATCAAGGAAGTCCTCGCTTCCAGCGGCGATACATCCCTGGGCGGGGATGATTTCGACGAACGGCTCAAGGACTACCTGCTGAAAGAACTGGTGAAACAGGCCGGTCTGGAGAGTATCGAAGAGGATGTGCGTCTGAGGGTCCGGCTGCTCGATATTGCGGAACGGGCCAAGATCGCCCTTTCCGACCGCCCTTACGTCAAAGTCCAGGAAGCGGCCGTAGCCATGGTTGGCGGACGGCCCCTGAACCTGGATATCGAATTGAGCCGCGATACATTCCAGTCCCTCACCGAGGATCTCATCGACCGGACCATGAGAAAGGTGGAGGAGGTACTGAAAGAAGCAAACATCGATTCTGACGACATCGGCAAGATCATTCTGGTGGGAGGTGCCACGCGCATGCCTGCGGTCATCGAGGCTCTCTCGGTACTTTTTCATGAATCCGTAGAGCACTCCGTTGATCCTGACCTCTGTGTCGCTCTTGGTGCCGCCATCCAGGCCGGTCTCATCACCGGGGAGTCCGTCGGGCAGATCCTGCTCGACGTAACGGCTCACTCGCTGGGTGTCAAAACACTCGATATGGTGGATCCTGAAACCAACAAACCCGATTATTTTTCCACTATCATTCGCAGGAACACGAGAATTCCCGTCAGCCGCGCCGAAGTCTACCGCACCATTGTCGATCGCCAACGGGGCGTGGATGTGGAAGTATTTCAGGGAGAAAGCTTTTCGTGTTTGGAAAACACGCTGGTGGGGAGCTTTTTCTATGACCTCAAACCAGCCCCCGCGTATTCGCCTGTTGTTGTGGAGTTCGCATACGACCGTGAGGGGCTGGTTCGGATCTGCGTCGATCAGAAAGGGTATGACAACCGCAAGGAAGTGACCCTCGACATACGCAATAGAAAGGTAGAGGACGTTCCAGAACGCAAAGCGGCCGAGACTCCCGTAAACTACGTCGCGGAGAAAGCAGGACGACTGGTCAGGGACAATCGTCTTTCCGAGAACTTGCGGCAGGTTATCCGGCAAGTCCTGGCGAGCTATGAGGAAGCCATCAGGGCTGGAGAGAACGAAGACCGGGTGGAGGAAATCGAAGATCGCCTCCTGGAAATCATGGAACAAGCCGAAGAGGAACTGGAGCTCAGTGAGTAAGAAAAAGCGCGTTCGCAGAGATATTGACAGACTGTTTCGAGCTGGCAGATATTGGGAATTTCTGCGGCTTTTGGAAAGTGAAGGCATTGTCTCCGAGAACGCCAGGGAACACAAGAAAGCCTGGGAATCCGTGGTCCAGAAGGCTGTTAAGCAGAAAGGGGGTTTTGGGGAGTTCTGCCGGGAAGTTGAGACACTTAAGGGGTTCCCGAATGACGCCGACTTCCGCCTGCTGATGCTCCTCAAGTCATTCGCCGAAGGCAGGGACGTCGACGATGAACTCCTGCAGCTGGACGGATTGACACCGGATGCATTAAAGCTCCGATTCAACCTCACCTCGTGTGCCTTCCTCTGTTCACGACTGGACACTCTTTGGAAGCTACTCGAAAAATTCATTCGGGACCCGGGCAGGATTACCCGTCGCTATTATGAAGAAGTGGCGGATTTCATTCCGGCGGGGTTCGTCGAATCCAGTATCAGGCACTTGGGGGAATGGATTGTGCCGGCACGGGGTCTAAATAACAAAGCTGCCGTCTCCAGGGGGTGGAGGGGGATCGACTTCAGTCACCTCGGGAGGTTGGACAGCAGGCTGCAGCATATTTCCAGATCACTGCCCGAGCATCTGCAGAGCATTCTCCTGTATCCGTTCCTGCATAACATTGCGATCATGTGCCGGCGACTGGCCCCGGAGGCCGGCAGTGCGGATGCTGCCCACCTCATGCAATCCATCCCCTTTCTCTTCCGTCGCCTTGCGGGAGACCGTGCGGAAGAGGTGGAAAGAAAGCTGCTGATAAGTCGTGGTGAGTTGGTGACCGAAAAGGACGAAGACCCAGCGACCCTGTCTCGTAAGGTGGAGGGGATGGGCCTCGAAGATAAGGTCGCCCTCCTCGGCGGCCTGCGACATAGGCTCCAGGACACTTCACCCGATGAATCACCCTTGCATGACTGGGATTTCCTCGAGGACGAGGAGGACAATGAGGACGACGATTTCCTGGAGGAAGAGCATCCCGATGCGGTCAGGCTTGCTCAAGCCACTTTGCTCCTACATCGGAGCGTTCTGAAAGATATTTCCCGCCGGTCTCCGGGTCTCTCCTCACGGGACAAGAGGGAACTGATTCGCGTCATGGAGCCGGTGCTGCTCCATGATATGGATCCCATCATGGAACGGATAGGGAGCCAGGATGAGTTTTGCAGCTTCCTGGAAGAGATTATGGATTCCGGCTGTGCCGGAGTACGCACGGGTCTCCTTGCTCTCTTGGCGGGAGGCTATTACCGCAACGGGAATCTGCGCAATCGGGCGAACAGACTTCTCGATCATTCTCCATTACCTGCCAGGCAGGACATGGATTGGATCGCAAGGGACTGGTGCGACCTTTACTACCCGGAAATCCGGTCGCTCAAACCTATCCTGAACCGCTACAAGGAGGAGAGGCCCTTGCTTGTGGCTTTCACCAGCAAGATCTGCGATATGTTGGAAATGGACCTTGTCGAGTCCATGCTCAACACGGAGGTTTTGAGACTCCCCATCTCCCTCAGGGAAATCGTCGGAATCTCGAAGTCCAAGGGACCGGCTATCGTGCGCCGTGAACTCAATGAGCTTCGTGAACATGATGTACTGGATCTCGTTCGGGATTTGCTGCGGTGTCATCCAGAGGATCGTCAGACTCGGGAGGGGCACCTCTGCTGGCTGAAAGTCCTCCATTCCAGGAAGCCGGAGGCAGCGTGGAGCTATGTTTTGATAGATCTCCAGCGGTGGGAGCGCATTAAAGAGAGTTTTTCCTTCATGCTTCCTCTCCGTCTTTCCAAGAAAACGATCACTGACCGAATCGAGGTTGTCCTGTTATTCATACAGGACCATCTGGATGAGCTCGCTGCGCTTCCGATAAGCACTCTTGAACCCCTGCTGAATTCCCTTTTGGATTATCCGGATATCATGCTCAGTCATCATGATCTTTTGATCCGTGTGGAAAAAATGCTCGCCGATCGATCATGGGAAAACGAAGAAGCCTTTCATCCCCTGATAAAAAGGATCAGACACTGCCTTAAGGAATCGACCAAACGGCCCAAGAAAGGTCCAAAAGGCGGAAAGAGGAAACCATGACCCGCGAAGAGGCGCTGCAAAACCTGAATTTGCAGGAGGAAGCCACTCCCGAGGCAATCGAAAAGGCCTACCAGCGTCTGGTACGCCGATACCCCCCCGAATTTCACCCGGAGAAGTTCCGCCTCATCGATGACAGCTATCGTCAGCTGACGTCGCTGCCGGCAATGATCGAAAAGCTCCTCGCTCCGGTTATCGAGGGAAAGAAGCTTGAGCCGGGTCTCCTGATTTTTGATCCATCTCCTCCGGACTCCTGCATTGAAAAGGCTCTTGGAGAGATTCGTGTCATCATCATGCACGAGACCCTGTGGCCGTCCCCCTCTCCCGTTTCCTCATCCAAGGGCAGACGTCTCTCCTGATCTCCAGAGCAACGGAATGGAGAACCAGGGCGGGTTGAGTCTCCGGCAGGAGAAGCCTCAGAGCCGGATTGCACCTTGACTTTGTCTTGCCGCTTCAACATAATGGCTCAATGACTACGACCTGTCCGCGCCTCCGCGTGATCCTGGGGCGATACAATACTCCCATTGACCTGCATCACAGGATCCCAACGTGAAACAACATACAGATGCCCCGTCATTGATCCCCTATCTCCAATCAGAGGGGCAGTGCGCCCATTTGAGCATTTCCTTCTTTTCCGACCCATCCGCTTCCCTTGAGGAAACCCATTTCCCGTTCGTCATCTTGTCGGACAGGGACCCCTTTTCTTTGATTCTCGATGCCAGGTTCCTCACCGACTCGGGGGCTGTCCTGAAACACGTCATGCTCGTCCTCCAGAGGGACAATTATCGTATCGCCAAAGACCATGCCCTGCCCACCTCCAATCTTTCCATGGAGGAGCTGTGGCGGAAGGCTCTTGCCTGCTATGCGGAGAATGAAAGGTTCCCCTTAATCACGCTTTCGGGGCAGATGGATCAGGAGGACGGGTTTGTTCCCTTCCAGCCGATCCTTTTCTGCAAGACCCGAAGGGAATTCTTCCATCCTCCATGTCCGTCATGCGGGTTGCCCCTGAAGCTTTGTCGCGATGACCGCGTCCTCGGTAATGCAGGGCTTCCTGGGTTCTCCTCTTCCCTCAACCGGTATCTCTTTTGTCCCCCCTGCAACCATTCCCTGCCAACGGGCCGATTCTATGCTTACGAACCTGGAAACTGCGACCCTCCCTCCGTGAAGGATCGGTTCACCCTTATCCGGGAATTTCGGCAACTCCTGCAAAACCCGGATGCTCCTCAGGCATTTCCCTGCAGGGGCTGCATCGAAAACAATGCTTGTTTCGGGCCTGAACAGAAAGCGTTTTGGCGAATTATCCCCTTTTCCTTTTACCCTTTCTTTCTTCTCATTTTTGAATCCATGCCCCTTGAGGGTCCCGATTTTCTGGCCCTTTTGTCAGGGGCCTCCTGGGAGGAGATGGAGATTCAGCTCAGAGACAAGAGGGCCTTTAGTGGAATGCACCATTTGACCCAATTCAGGAATGAGGGTGAAGGACGATCCTCTTTTCTTTTTCGAGATGATGACAGGTTTTTCCTGGAAGCCCTGTATCTCAAGCTGACATTTCTTGCCCAGGTCACGGATCGAGCCGTGGCAACCGACGGTTCCCATCGGCTTTTCCAGCCGGAGCTCTCCCTGGATCGCACCTGGGTCAAGCTCACTGGAAGGAGCAGCCACCTGCCATATTTCTGGAACTTCGAAATCCATTGCATCGATATCACCGGAGGAATCGCTGATTCCACGCAGGCTAAATACCTTCCTTCCTCCTATTCCCTTTACTCATTTGGAATGACCTGGTTTCGCACACTCCTTGCCAATGCGAGACAGAGCCCCGCAGAAGTCTGTGAGATTGTTCACGGTCTTGTGGAGAGAAGCCTTTCAGTTCCTCAGAGAGATAAATGGGAGAAGATTCATAGCAGCATCTCGCCCGTCTTCCATCCAGGGAATCTCTTCTGGCTGCCCAACCAGGACAGGACTTTTCCCCCGGAATGGCTCGATACTTGGGAAGACAGCCTGAACCTCGGATGGACACTGATCAGGGCCGGTTATTCCGGTTATCCCCTGGTTGAAGAACAATTCCGTGAGAGGCTGAGAGCCTTGCGTGGAAGAATCATCGACCGGCTTTTTTCCGGAGAGCCCAAGAGCACCGCACAGGAAATGCAGATTCGGGACCAGGCCATTTCAGAAGTCCTCGACGGAATCAAGGAGAGATGGGAAAGAGAAAGACTCGCAACTCGAAAGGATGAGACGATAACGGAAACGCTAGTCCTGCCAAGACATTTCTCCATGGATGATACCCTTCCCCTGGACTTCAACTCACTGCGACT
>JAAYUJ010000019.1 GCA_012517775.1 Deltaproteobacteria bacterium | reverse complement strand
TGGCCTATTCCCAAAAGGGTCTTGTGGACGAAGCCATATCCGAATTCAAACAGGCACTCGAATGCGATCCAAACCTCTCCCAGGCTCACGTCAACCTGGGGGGACTCTGGTTCAGGAAGGGAAATCTCGACCAATGCATCGAGGAAAATCTGAATGCCATCGCTCTCGACCCTAATCTACCCATGGCTCACAGCAACCTCGGCTTCGCCTACCTCCACAGGGGGGAGCTGCAGAAATGTATCGAGCACAGCGAAAAAGCTATCCGACTTGCTCCGGATCATCTGCCTGCCCTCAACAGCCTCGCTGTGGCTTATCTCCAGGCGGAACGAACCGATGAGAGCATAGAATGCTCCCACAAGATCCTCTCACTGAATCAAGACTACGGCCCCGCCCACGTCAACCTTGTCCAGGCCTACCTGATGAAAGGCGATAGAGCAAAGGCTGAAGAGCACCGCCAAAAGGCAGACTCGCTGGGCTATTCCATGCCGTCAGACGACATGGACGCAGCCAGTGCAACGGATTAATGCACATTTCATTTGATCAAAACAGGTTTACCCATGGAAATCGGCAAAGACCGTCTGGTAATCATTGAATATACGCTGCAGTTGGAAGACGGCTTTTTCATAAAGGGCGAAAACGGTCCGGCTTCTCTCAACTTCGTCGTTGGATACAACCAGCTTCTTCCCGCATTGGAAAAAAGATTGCTGGGACTCTCGCCGGGAGATGAAACCAGTTTCGTCATTCCTGCAAGAGAGGCATTTGGAGAGTATGACGCCGGTCAGATTCACATCCGATCTTTTGAAGAGTTTCCGCAGGGCAGGGACCTGCAGGCGGGGAACTGGATCTGTGCATCCAACAAGACAACCGGGGCACAGTATCAGTATTTTGTGAAAGAAAAAGACGCCAACAGCATCGCTCTGGATTTCAATCATCCCCTGGCGGGAAAAGATTTATATTACCACATAAAGGTCATCCACGTTCGACCGGCATTACCCGACGAACTCGAATATCTGCGACCTTGTGAACACAGCGATGTGGAGCCCCCGGACGCAATGAACTGACCGACAGCATCATGACGAATCATGCTTGTTCATGGGTGAGAACAGGTATTCTATTCGTCTGTCGTGGGCTCAAAGGGGATCAGGGGAATTCTGAAATCCCTTCTGTTTCAGCCAGTGGCAGAACTCATAAAGCACTAACGCCCGCCTTTCACCCTGAAGGAGTCCCCTGCAGAAATCGAACATTTCCTTGTGCGTCACGGCAGATTCCTCCTCGATCCCCTGTCCAATGTAAAAATCCCTCAGCAGGGCATTCGCCTTCAATGATGTGGAGCTGAATATGCGCTCTCTGGGATCTTTGGGCTCCTGAAAAGGGTCCCACTCATCATAGCCGATCTTCAGGATGCGTTCCTGACCACGTTTGGACATACCGTCAAAGATGGCTCTCTTTCTCTCTTCCCGCTCCAGGTCTTCGCTTCCCATATCCCCACCCTCAATGTTAACAAGCGACTTGAGATCATGCCGCCGTTCAGTCCCAGAAAAGCTTGAGACGAATCTTCTTGAATTCCCTTGTGCTGACCAGAACCTGGAAATCTCGATTGTCTATGGCTGCGCTCAGTCGGCTCGCAGTTGCGTAGCACTCGTCCAGGGACCGGCCATGAATCATGGCATAAAGATTATAAGGCCAGTCCGAAAAACCCGGCCTGTGATAACAGTGGCTCACCTCATTGAAGGTGGCCAGTTTTTTCCCATCCTGATCAAGGCGTTCCTCAGGGCAACTCCACACCACCATCCCGTTGGCACTAAACCCCACCTGCCGATGGTTGAGAATTGCCGCGAAACGGCGCATGATCCCCCTGTTGACCCAGTCCGTAAGGAGATCGAGAAGCCGCTGTTCCTCCATATCCAAGCCCCCGGCCCAAACCAGGAAGGGCCTCTTCACAAGTGGAAGATCTTCTTGCACGCATTTCACAACCCTGATGTTCTCAATGGTGGGGAGAAAGCGCCCGACAGCTTCCAAAGAAGCAGGCGCCATTGTTTCCTGAGGGAACTCTCCCTGACCTTCGTCCAGGACATCCAGAACCACCGCCAGCTTGTACTTCCTGATGGCAGGCAAAATGAGTGTCGGCCATCCCCCTGCCTCCTGTGACAGAGCAGCCACGGTCTCTTCCAATGATTGCCCGGGAGGAACTGCAATTGTATACCACACATTGTACTTACATGGCCTCAGGTAGTTATGGCTGACCCCGGGATAACGGTTAATCGCCTCCACAGCTGCATCGAGTCCCCTTTCGGGGACTGCCATGGCAACAAGACAGCTCCGGTAGCCCAGAGCGCCCGTATTGAAGATCGCACTGATCTGCCGCACCAGCTTCAGATCCTTATAAGATTCAATGCGTCTCAACACTTCCTCACCGTCCATCTCCAATCCCAGCCCGATGGATTCGAAAGGATCAGCGACCAAAGGAAAGGCACGCTGGATTCGATCCAGGATTAACCGGTCTATGGTGTCCACTTGTTTTGCCACCTTTCAGGACCTGTGTGAATGCGCACCGGTATTACTCCCGGCTCTTCCTCTGAGGCAGGGCGTCCTGCCTCTCATTTGAGCCGATAATATATAATTGATCACTCTCCATTACAAGGCGACCCTTCATCCTGGCAATTGACTCGAAATCTGTGACATCATTCCATGGAGAATGTTTTCCGGACAGCCCCAATCTGCTTACTCACTTCATCCGGATTTTCCGGCCCAGATGAAACCTGAATTTAACAGGAATGTAGGCACCTCTTGGTGGAAACCAGGTTTTTCGGAGTTCTTGCCTGGGCCCCGATGGGACCAAATGCCCGCTTCTCGGGCAGAGCCTTTCCCGGAGCATCATATATGAGCTTTGTGACCTGAAAAAACTCAGGCTTCCTTGAGTGGGAGCTTACGTGAATTCGAAGCACCAAAAGCGGCTTTTGTTGTTGACTCTTGATGTATACTTGCACTCGATAATATGGTATCTGTCCATTAATTATAAGGTGAAGGAATCCCCTGGAGTTGTTCGGGAAAAACTGCATATCGACATGCTTGGATCACTCCCGCGACTCTTCAATATGTTCCACTTTGCATCTTTCACCCCTGACCCAGAACATGTCCGCAATATGCGGTGGTGATTTCTGAAGAATAGGTTGTGCGCTTCGCATGTGTGATCTTATCGTAACAGAAATGCCGTGATATCGTAATGAGGAGGTATTGGGGAATCATTCCGAAAGAGAGGAAAAGAAAGTGTCAAACATTAGGATCTTGGTTGTGGAAGATGACCCGGATATACTCCACTTGCTGATCTATACCCTACGGTCTGCTGGCTTCAACGTGTTGAGCAACCAGGATGGTTATGAAGCGCTGAACGCGGTAAGGATTCATCACCCCGACCTCATCATCCTGGACCTCATGATTCCAGGTATTGACGGATTTGAGGTCTGCAAAGAGCTCAAAAGGAATTCGGTTACCAGGTCTATTCCCGTTATAATGCTGACAGCCAGAGGGGAGGAAATCGATCGCATTGTCGGACTCGAACTGGGGGCAGACGACTACGTGGTCAAACCTTTCAGTCCCAGAGAGCTGTTACTCCGCATACGGGCCATCCTTCGACGGTCCACTCCTGAGACAACTGCAGAATCCTCTTACTGGCAGAATGAAGGTTTTCAGGTTGATCTGGAAGCCCACAAGGTCAGCATCAACGGAGAAGATGTCCCTCTCACCGCAACCGAGTTCAAGTTGCTAGCCGAACTCATCCGAAATCGCGGCAAGGTCCAAACCCGGGATCAACTGCTTGATAAAGTCTGGGGGTACCGCTTCGAGGGATATGCTCGAACCGTTGACACTCATGTGAGACGATTACGTCAAAAGATCTCGCCCTACTCTGAATGGGTGGAGACCGTGCGCGGCGTTGGATACCGTTTCAAAGGATAGGCCGGTATGCGGGAGAAGTTATCCATTCGAACAACGCTGCTCTCCTCCTTCTGGATACTACTTACTCTGGCCTTGCTCATTCCCTCCTGGTTCTACTACCGGAGCATTACCGGGGCGGTGACGGAAGAAGCAACCAGCGCTGCCGTAAAAGAACTGAAGCTGGTTCAATGGTTGCTGGAACAGGAAGGGAGCTTCCACGATGAGGAAGAGGTCCAGCTATGGCTGTCGGAACTCGGCAGGCAGAAGGGGATGCGCATCACATACCTGGCCGAGGACGGACGAGTACTTTTTGACAGTGATGCATCTCTGGCTCAGATCTCCGAGATCGAGAACTTCTCCACTCGGCCTGAAGTTATTCAGGCGCAGAGTGCAGGTCTTGGATTAACCATCCGCCACAGCAGAACCATTCAAAAGGAATTCATCTTTGCCGCCAAGCAGGTAACGGGGTCCGGCAAGCTTCCAGCCGGATTCCTGCGCATTGCGATTCCGTTTTCGAACGTGAAGGAAGTCTTGAACCGGATCAAGAGAACGTTTGTCATCGTCGTCGCGATCATATTCGCTGCAACAGCTCTACTGAGTCATGGGCTTGTCCGCCGCCTGCGTTCTCCCTTGAATACACTGACTGACGCCATCAGGGCGATAGGCGGCCATGACTATAAGAGAAGGGTGCGGTTCAGTCCGGATCAGGAATATTATCCTATTGCCAAATCGATCAACCAGATGGCCGAAAGTATAGAAAGGCAATTTCTCGGTATCTCCGAGGAGAAGCAGCGCATGGAGGCTGTTTTCGACGGAATGCGGGAAGGAGTCATGGTCCTGGATTCCCAGGGCAGGATTCTGAGCATTAACAGGGCTCTTTCTGAAATGGTTGAGAAGCCTTCGCAATATGAGGGCATGCGCCCCATAGAGCTGATCATGAGCCTGGAATTGCAGGAATCTTGTGACACGATGTTTAGAACGGCCGGCCGAAATGCATACGTTCCCGATAAGCTTCAGATAGAGCTCGGCGAAGGGCGGACCTACGACGTCACTCTTGTAAGGCCGGAGGATAAGCAGGAAGGTATGGGCGCAATACTTGTCTTTCACGACATCAGTGAGCTCAAGCGACTGGAAAGAGCTCGCAGGGATTTTTTAGCCAATGTTTCGCATGAACTGCGCACTCCTCTGACATCGATCAAGCGATACACTGAAGCGCTGCTCAACTCCAAGGAACCTGACCCATCCACCCTGTCCTCCTTTTTGCAGAGTATTCTGTGCAACTGCAACCATACCGAAAAAATGGTCGACGATCTTCTTTATTTAGCGCGACTTGAGGGGCGAGAGACGCCTGGTATCGAAACGACATCGAATCCTTCGCTCGCGCTAACGGCGGCTTGGACAACGTGTGCGGCCCTTGCTGAAAGCAAAGCCATAGGCCTCCTCAGTGAACTGCCGAAAGAAGGCATTGACGTTGCCGTTGATTTTGATCAGCTGGTCCAGGTGTTTCGCAACCTCTTGGAGAATTCCATCACTCACAGTCCTGATGGTAGCTCTTTGACCGTTACATACAGAATCGAGAATGAAGCCATCGAGTTTAGCATTCGTGATGAAGGGCCGGGGATACCCAGACAATTCCAGCAAAGGATCTTTGAGCGTTTCTTCCGCATCGAAAAACAGCGTGGAAATGAACTCGGCAGTACAGGCCTTGGGTTGGCGATCTGTCGGCATATCACGAAGAATCATGGTGGAAAGATCTGGGTGGAGAGCCCCAATCCGGGAGGACTGACCGGTTCGACATTCTATTTCACCCTGCCGCGAGCATCATCGGAAAACACTGCGGAAGAGGGGGCCATGTGATGGTATCCCAATCCCATGCTCCTCCGGTCCAAGTGGCGTGCATTCCCTGTCCCAACACATTTCGGAACGAGAAGCGTATCTTTCAATATGAGCGGCGGACCGTGATTTCTCAGTAAGCAGGTGGGGATTTCAATCCCGACACTTCTTGCCCCAACGTGTCAGGTACGCAAACCCGACCTGCAGAGCCGTCGGTGCCTGGACTAATTCAGAAGTTACAGCGGACTCTTGCAACATTCCTGCATCCCTGATAGATACGACGACGTTCACCAACGTGATCACATGGAACAAGTTACTAAAATGCTGATCAAGAACCTGGATTTCTACGAGTCGAATTCCATCGCAATGCAGAATACCGAGGAATTGATGTCACCGGTTGAATAATAGGAGTCCTTCCCATGGAGAGCCGTTTTCATCAAGAGATGCAAACTCTCAAAATCGCTATCCTCCAGATGGCAGCCCTTACGGAAAGAGCTCTTGAAAAGGCCGTACGCGCCTTTTTTCAAAGGGATTCTCAGCTGGCGCAGGATGTCATCGACGGGGACCGGGAAATCAATCTCCTGGAGGTGGACATTGACAGACACTGCCTCCGACTGCTTGCACTGGATCAACCCATGGCCAGAGATCTCCGTTTTATCGTTGGTTCCATGAGAATATGCTCCGACCTGGAGCGGATTGCCGACCAGGCGGTCAATGTTGCTGAGCGTGCACAATTCCTGAGCAATCGTCCCCCCTTGCCACCCAATCCCTTTCTGGAGCGTCTTTCCGAGACAGCCATCGACATGTTCAAGACTGTCATCGCTTCGTTCATGAGTGAGAACCCCGATCAGGCTACGGAGGTGTGCCAGATGGACGATGCGGCGGATGACTTCAATGTCAAAGTCTTGAAAAGCCAATTGGACTACATGGTCCGGGAAGTTCCCGCTGTGGAGCGTTCTGTTCAAACCATCATCGCAGCACGTTGCCTTGAACGTATTGCCGACGGTGCCACCAATATCGCCGAAAGCGTGATTTTCATTGTCAAAGGAGTCAATATCAAGCACCACTGTCAGCAATGAGAAAACCCGGAACCTGCACACTTTTTTTCTGGGATGAAACACGACGTCAGAAGGATTGTCCACACATGAAACGAAAATTGAGAATCCTTCTCGCCAGGTTCGGGAGCGGCTTTGAAGAGGCATTGCTCAGGCTTGCGAGAAGTTGTAGTGAGGCCGGGTTTGAAGTCGTTTATACAGACGTCTCGGACCCGAGAGCCATAGTCCTTTCCGCAATCCAGGAATCCGTGGATCACATAGGCATCACTACGCTGCCCGGTGCGACAGTGGATGATTTTCGCACTCTTTTCAGCGAACTTGCCGCACAAGGCGTGGAGGAAATCCGTGTTACAGCAGGAGGAATCTTTCCTGAAGAGGATATTCCCCAAGTCCTGGCTATGGGAGTCCTTGATTTCTATCAGAAGAATGCCATCTACGATAGGATCTCCCGCTGGAAATCTCTGTATGCTGAGGAGTAACTTCTCATTACGTCCTGGTAACGACAGTTTTGTAGGTCGGGTTTCCATACCCGACACGTTCGCGCAAGGGCTGTCGGGATTGGGATCCCGACCTGCCCGTTGAGCTAGTACCCTGAGGACTGATAAGCTCCTCTCAAATCGACGGGAAGCGCGTCTTGTGCAGACATTTTCTTGAGCTCTCCAAGGTTGCCTTCGCGGAGCGACAGAGCATTCACAGCATTGATGAATATCTCTTCATCGCCATGGCCGCCGGTGAGAATCGACAGCATTCTCTGTCACGGATAGGGGGACACATTGGGAATTTTGTGCAAAGTTTAACATGATATCCCTCATTTTTTCATTGCTATTTAATACAGCAATGGATTATAAGACTGCCTTGTGAAAGAAAGTTCTTAATCTTTTCGCCCGCTCCGGATTTTGCCGACCGAGATAATTGCCGAAGCCTAGGGGGCCACCTCCGATCAAGCCATTCCTGGAACCTTGGGCTTCGGTTCCATTACCCTTCCTTTGCTTCTCCGGTTGCGATCCACATGGGTAGTCTGCCCTTCGATTCGGGACTCCTCCTTGACATTGATGGCCATCTATATTATACGCTTTTTCCATGACTTAACATTATGTATGAGGGGATCGACACGGAATATGATGCATGCGGTTGGGCAAGTATGCCGTGGGGTACTCCCTTGCACCGGAAACATATGACAGCAGATCAGGTGCTTCCAGCGATGTGAAGCCCTATTTGTTTGTTGAAAAACAGTAAATTATCCTGTAATGTCTGGAAAATTTGGGAATGCTGAGAGCAGAGGAAGGGGTTTGCCTTCGTCTGCGGTTTCTTTTGAAACAGATGAGGAAGATGCCATGACGCTGACAAAGGCCCATATT
>JAAYUJ010000163.1 GCA_012517775.1 Deltaproteobacteria bacterium | reverse complement strand
TGGACAGCGTCCTTCTCTCGCGTCTGCGCCGCGGGGATGATGAAGAGGTTGTTCAGCTTTCGGTCCCGGAGCATGGCCTGCTCCTTGCGGCATTTCCCCTCGATGATGTCGACCAGGTTGTAAACGATTCGGTTTTCGAGCCCCATCACGACATCGAGATTTCTCAGACCGATGTCCGCATCCAGCATCACGACGCTGTGCTGCTTTTTTGCCAGGACGGTTCCGATGTTTGCGACGGTGGTTGTCTTGCCGACACCGCCTTTTCCAGAAGTCACTACGATTGTCTTACCCGCCATAACACCACCTTGCCATTCCAAGGTTTGTCGATGCATCCACATTCGATCAGTCTTCTGGATGCGTGAAACCTTATTAGATTTTTAATTCCTACCCTCAAATGGTGATCACCTCGATGAGATTGTCTTGAATCTCGGCGATTTCAAAACGTTTCGGGGTGGGTTTGTTCCCGCGGGGAGGTACGGCAACGAGGTCGGCAATGCGAATCTGGTTGGGTTCGATACTCAAGGCCCATATTCTGGCGGATCGATTGCCGCCCGCGCCCGCATGGGCAACACCACGAAGATTCCCGAAAACGATGATGTCCCCCATGGCCACGATTTCAGCCCCGGGATTGACATCACCCAGGACGAGGCAGTCAGAGGGTGCGACGATCCGCATCCCCGACCGGCAGGTGTGCTTTACAATCAACGGTGCGTTGTCCGACTGGTTTGACCTGGAGGATCTGAATTCCGCCTGAGAGGAGCCGTTCCTGCGATCGACCGAAAAGTAAAGATCCTCCTCCATTCTGATTTCCGTCAGGCTCACTCCTGCGTGATCGCGGAGAAGATGGTGAATCTGAAGAATCTCATCGGTTCCAAAAGGCCTCTTCCTTGCGTCCAGAGCCACTGCCGAACGTTGAAAGAAGTCCCTGGATTCTTTCAGGCGCTTCTCCAGATAGGCCAATATGGTTGCAAAAGGGGCATCCCCATCGGGAACCAGAGTAAACCCGCTTCGAGTGGCCTTGATTTGCACGGGAAGTGAATCGCTTGGTTGCATGGCTAAAATGATATCAACACGTCACGCAAGTGTGTGGAAGTGCCCTGTATTGCTTCACGGTTTTCAGTTCCTTTCCCCATGTGCTCCGAGGAAAGGCATAAGAGGTTTCCTGGAACACTTGAAGATCTTTTTACCCTATTCCATTGTCGGGAAGCAAGAACCATCGGCGCAACTCAAGCCAGCTGCCGACCCGCGGAAAATGATCGGCCTGGCGTGTGCGATTCCAAGGCTGGTCGAACAGAATCGGCTGAATTCCTTCCCTTGCCAGAAGACTGCACGTTTCCCAGCGGTCCTCGATGAAATATCGAACTCCCATTTCCTTCAGAATCTTCAGTTTGCTCTCAGGGGCCCCTGTGGCGATGACCTGGATCTGGGCCGGGTCTACGCTCGGGAGTGTCTTTTGGAGCCAGCGGATGATGGAATCGGGCCAGATGCGGGCTGTGACAAAACGCAAGGCCCCGTGCGGCGCAAGATCGCTCAGGACGTCCGGAGCCGCCAGCATGGGAGGGGTCTCCAGGGTATGTGTGTCATCGAGGGTGAGACAGATGAGATCATCAATGACTTCCCTGCTGAGATCCAGGCATTGGTAAAGATCATAATCGCGAATGTGGTCCTTGGTGAGGTAATGAAGCCCGTAACGTTCCCTGGCAAGCCTGAGAAACAGTGCCATGGTGTCCGCCACGACGCCGTCCACGTCGAAAGCAGTTTGCGAAGGTTCTATGGAGTATTTCAAAATCGTCTTCCTCTAAGAGTCAGTGATGCAAGCCCGAGCCGCTTCATCGAAGCGAAATTCTATTTCATAGAGTCCATCCTCCAGGGAGCTATGGACAACATACCCCACCTTGTAGAACACTGAGAGCATTTTCCTATTGCCTGCAAGCACATAAGCGTTAAAGCCGGTGATTCCTTTGCTCTTGGCGATTTCGCAAAGGGTGTGAAGCAGGAAAGTCCCGATGCCCAACCTTTGCCACTCGGCACGGACGGCGAAATCCACTTCCGCCATGTTCGATTTCTGATCGAGGATGTACCGGCCCATGGCAACAATCGTCTCATTGCCGATCATGCCGGTCACTCCCACAATGGCCATCTCGTGCTCGTAATCGATATTGCACATTGCCTGCGTGTTCCGGTGGGGAAAGACTTTCATAGCGGAGAGAAACCGGTAGTAGATGTCCTGATCGGGGAGGGAATAGAAGAACTCCTGGATAGCCCTTTCATCGGTCGGCTTGATGGGTCGGAAGAACACCTTCAGGTCTCCGGGAAAGACCCCTTCGGTTTCCCACTGGCCGGGTTGCAGCAGGGAAGGAGGCAGGCCGCCCGCCGCTTCTCCGGTAAAGATCTGGTCTCTTTCCCATCGGTCGGGATACAGGGATTCGTACACTGGTCGGAGAATCTGATCCTGATAAATATAGCGAAGTCGCTTTCCCTCATCGAGGAGTGATTCTCGGAATCGCGGGTGAGCAATGTTGATGAGAGCGAGGGCTCGTTCGCGCACTGTTTTTCCATGCAGATATGCAACCCCGAATTCCGTGACCACGTAGCGGACATTGGTTCGAGGACTTACGACCCCCGCCCCGTATGTGAGATGGCTTACAATTCGAGACTTTTTCCCATCCGTTGTGGTGGAAGGGAGCACGATGATGGTCTTCCCATTGCGGGCCATTGAGGCACCGTGCATGAAATCCACATAGCCGCCGATACCGCTGTAAAGGTTGTGGCCGATGGAATCCGCACAGACCTGCCCGGTCAGATCAATCTCCAGAGCGGAATTGATAGACACCATGTTATCGTTCTTCGAAACGATGCGCCTTTCGTTCACATAGTCTATGGGATACAATTCGACTTCCGGATTGTTGTGGACGAAATCATAGAGATCCCGGCTGCCAAGGCAGAGGCTCGCAATGATCTTCCCCGGGTGAAGCGTCTTCCTGCGCCCTGTTATAGCGCCTTTCTCCACAAGGTACAGGTGGGCATCGGTGAGAATCTCCCCATGCACCCCCAAGTCTTTCTTGTCCTTCAGGGATTTGAGGACCGTGTTGGCCATGCGCCCGACGCCTACCTGAATGGTCGAACCGTCATCCACCAGAGCCGACACGTACTGAGCGATCAGGTCTGCAACCGCGCTTTGCGCCGTGTGGGTCATCTCCAGCAGCGGTTCTTCATACTCCACGAAATGATGCATTTGGGTGACATGGAGGAAACTGTCCCCGAATGTGCGGGGCATCAGTGGGTTCACCTGTGCGACAACTGTCCCGGATGTCTGGGCGGCAGTCTTATTGATGTCTACGGCGATTCCGAGAGAACAGAACCCGTGCTCGTCGGGCGGAGAAACCTGAATCAGGGCAACGTCCAGCTGCCAGGAATTATCCTCCCGAAAAAGGTTGGGAACGGAAGAGAAGTAAGTGGGAACATAGTCGGCCAGCCCCAGGTTGACGGCCTTTCTCATCCTGTCCCCTATAAAAAAAGTCTTGATTCTGCAGTGTTTCTGCAGTTTGCTCCAATCTTCGGGGATGCTGCCCATGGAGAGATTTTGAACCAACTCCAGATCTCGGTGTTCAGGAAGGACAGGCAGGAGGGATCGCACCAGTTCCTGTGGCTCGCTGCAGGCAGAGCCCACAAAGATCCTGTTGCCGTCTTGGATGACACTACGCAGGATTGTCTCCCCATCCCCGAGACGCTGTCTGTAATAATCTTTCCATTGGGTATCAAAGCGCAACATTTGTCACAATCCTGAGGTGAATGACCGTTTTTTCATACTCGATCTCATGTTCCAAGATATCGGCAACTCGGTTTCTCGCTGCGTCACTTCTCAATAAGTCCGGATCACGACCGATTTGTGGGTCGGGTTTCCATACCCGACTCCATGGCGTAAATGCTGTCGGGATTGGAATCCCGACCCACTTATTGAGAAAGTACCTCTCTGCCCTCCATGTTCCGATGATGCCTGGGCGAAATACTGGGCAGCCCCTGCGTTGCGAAGGGTCCCGCCATGCGGACCTGCCGCCGAAACCGCAGACCTGCGAGTGAAGGGATTCCGGGCAGGAGCTTGCCTGGTTTCAAATGGACACCAGATTATTTTAACCTAACCTACCACAGATTTCTGGGAAAGGAACGGGGAAGGTGACGAAAAGGTGCAGCGCTGCAGGCTCTCTTCATCCTGCGGAAACACTCATTAAGATTCTATGGGTCCAGATTTCCGTAGACTGCTTTAGAAAGGGAGCCGGGTTGCTGCCAGCCATCCTTTTGTGCAAGAAGGTCGAGATGGAGAGTCGTCCATTCTTCCAATGGGAAATAGGGAGGATCGAGCATCTCACGGGTATCCACCATCTTGTAATAGGTCTTG
>JAAYUJ010000162.1 GCA_012517775.1 Deltaproteobacteria bacterium | reverse complement strand
GGATGGATCAGTTCGGTTTGGGGAATCGCCAGCATCCTCGGGCCGGCGATGGGCGGCTTCATGGTGGCTTTTTTGTCATGGCGATGGATCTTTTATGTAAACGTGCCACTCGGATGCCTGGCAATCGCCGGCATTTATTTTTTCCTGGAAGTGATCCGCCGCAGGGATGGTCCCGTTTCCGTTGATTACCAAGGGGCCATGACATTGACGACGTCAGTTCTGGTCCTCTTACTGGCCTTTCTGCTTGCAGGGAGGGAATATCCATGGCTGTCCCCTCAGATTCTTGGGCTCCTTGGGTTGGGGATCCTGTCGGGAATTGCCTTCTACCGAGTGGAAAAGTCAGCCAGGGAACCTATTCTGTCCATGGAGTTCTTCCGGAGGAAGCAATTCAGTCTTTCCAACGGCGCGGCATTTTTCAGCAGCTTTGCAATCTTTTCCCTTTCCTCATTTGGACCTCTCTTCATTCAGGGATCTCTTCGTAAAACGCCAGCTGAACTGGGGATTGCCATGGTTCCCCTTTCGCTGGCCTGGTCTGCGGGAGCCTTTCTCTGCGGACAATTGATCGACTCCGAGAGGGCGAAGCTTTACAGCGTTTCCGGTTCCTGTCTCCTTGTGGTCAGTTCCCTCGCCACACTCGGTTTTTCCAGCAGCACCCCGCTGCCCCTGTGTTCTGCCGTGTTCGCCCTGGCAGGGTTTGGCATGGGATTGGTCTCCGTGAGCACTCTCATCATTGTTCAGAACAGTCTCCCTCCTTCAAACCTGGGAATAGCCACGTCCTCTCAACAGTTTGCACGAACCCTCGGTGGTACTATCGGCATCGGAGTATCCGGGAGTCTGGTCACGTCGCTTCTGGTGGGGAAACTGGAGCAATTCCCTGCAGCATCCAGTGCGGGGGGAGGGAGAGGATTCATCTCATCACAGATCATCAAGAACATGGAAAACCTCTTTCAGCCGGAGATCCTGGCTCAGCTTCCTCCCCATGTACAGGAACTGTTTCAGGCGGCAGTAGGGGAAGGGGTCAGGCAGGTATTCGGAGCCGTCCTGGCAGCATCACTCACCAGCCTTTTCCTGTGCACCCTCCTCCCAGGAATGAGGAGAGAAGAGCATTCAGGTAACGAATCATGAGCACACGCATACGATGCGAGCATGCATGCTCCGAACCGATCACTGCCCTTTCCATGGTTTTTACTAATGGAAGGGAGGTCAAAGCCGGTCGAGTTTTGCTCCCTTCATGGGTCATGATACGCCCGTTCAAGCGGCACCGAACTAGAAAGCCGGGTCATTGAAGCAGCCATAGACTGGAAAGCCGTCTTCATGGGGAAACGGTGTTCGGTCGATGATCTCCCCGGGAAGCAACGACCCTTCATCAAAGATGCTAAATGCAAAGTGGAGGAGATTCAGCCGCTCTGAGTACCTTTTTTCGAGAAGGTAAAAATAGAGTGCGCGTATTGCTGTATCGCGCCCGCAACACTTGCTGGTCTTGCGCTCCAGGAACACCTCGACGAAACGGGGAACGGGCTGCAGGAGAGACCCTACAAAAGCCTGACAGTCCCATTGCAGGTCCGAAGCATCTATCTCGAAAGCATCGAACTCCCGCAGCAGACGATTCCAGTCGATGTTCTCTGCTACCGAATCCCTATCCACACCACCACCTCAGATAGCTGACAACGCCATGCATTGCCATGGTATACCAATTTACCCTTGTAGCTCCGTCGCCTCCTCAATATAATCTCGAAAACGCAAAACCGCTTTGGGTCGAAGCTGGATATCCATGTATCGAGACTATTTCGGATTCAAGGAAGCACCTTTTTCCATCGCCCCTGACCCGCGTTACCTCTACATGAGCGAACAGCACAGGGAGGCACTCGCCCACCTTTTGTATGGGGTGAACAGTGAAGGAGGGTTTGTTCTGCTCACCGGGGAAGTGGGAACGGGCAAGACCACCGTGTGCCGATGTCTCTTGGAACAAATACCGAAGAATGTTGACGTGGCCTTCATCTTCAACCCCAAGCTGACAGTGGAGGAACTCCTTTCCACTATTTGTGACGAGCTTCGCATCACTTACCCCACGGAGCATAAGAGCATCAAGTTGCTTGTCGACTGCATCAACGCCCGTTTGCTCGACGCCCACGCCAGCGGCCGAAGCACCCTGCTCATCATCGATGAAGCTCAAAATCTCTCTCGGGGCGTACTGGAACAGATCCGCCTGCTTACAAATCTGGAAACCAACCGGCGAAAACTCCTGCAGATCATTCTCCTCGGTCAACCCGAACTGCTCTTGACCCTGGCCGAACCGAAGCTGCGCCAGCTATCCCAGCGTATTATCGCCCGGTATCATCTGGGTCCCCTATCCAGGAGTGAGGTAGGGGCTTATGTGAACCATCGATTGATCATCGCGGGAGCCGGAGGGTCTCTTTTCCCCAAGGCTGCCCTTGCCAGGCTCCATAAACTGAGCGGCGGGGTTCCCCGTGTTATCAACGTGCTCTGCGATCGGGCTCTACTGGGAGCTTACGCCGAGGGGAAACAGATTGTTGACCTGAAAACCCTGAAGCGTGCGGCAAGGGAAGTATTCGGCCAAGCATTCCGCATGAAGGAACGATTTCTCCGCTTTCCTCAATGGGCAATTGCGGTTGCTCTGCTCCTGACCATTGCCTCGGTCTTGATTGCCACGCAGTACAGATGGACACGAGGATCGCATATGGATCCTCCTTCAACAGCCGAATCACAGCCAATTTCCACACAGCATCGAAAGGCGATTCCCAAAATGGAGAAACCGTTGAAAGGGGCGGGATCGGGGACCCCCGAAGGCGGCAGACACGGTTCCTCCCCGAGAGATCACGTCAAGCAATCCCAATCCGGGAGGGATTGAGAGCCGACGGCATTGCTGGATCTGAGAACCTCATCCGCCTGCCCACGGCAACGAGCGAAAGTCTTCACCCGCTGGTGAGGAGGAAAAAGGATACCCGTATGTCCTATATCCTGGACGCCTTGAAGAAGTCGGAAGGGCAACGCACGCAGGGTGAAATTCCCAATATTCACTCACCGCACTCTCTATCGCCTCAACCATCGCGGAAGCCTTCCATCCGGCTTTACGTAATGATCGTGTTGCTGCTGGTCAATACAGGAGTCCTCGCGTGGTTGTTCTCTCCCTGGTCTGGACAGCCGATGACGTATCCCCCGCAGCAATCGCAACAGGATGCAAAGCATTTGCAGAATTCTGAGCCGGAGACAACTCCATTGAAGGCAACATCAAGACACCTTGCAGGAGAAGAGAGTCAGACCGGTGAGAGGGCCGTCGGCAGCCGGCAAGCCGAAGCAACGAGGATCTCTGCGGAAAAGTCTCCCCGCATCGCATCTGGAGCAGACCCGCAAGCCTCGTCCGGAGAAAACCAATCCGGAGTTGGGACCAAGGAGAGTGGAAGGAAGGCATCGATCAGTGTTCCTTCTCCTTTGGAAACGAAAAAACCCGCCCCGCCTTCAGATCTGCCGGTGAGGCAATCTGGCGCACGGAAGAACTCCGCCGAGGATGCCGCGAATCAGCTCATTGCCGAACTGCGGAAGGTCGCCGGTGCGACCGGTGGTCTTCAAACAGTGAGCAATCCTGCCGAATTGAGCCGGAGTGACCAGATCAATCAGGAGCAGACAACGCTTTCTCCAAGGGCAGATATCATCGCACGTCTGCCTTTCGACACGATCGGCAGGCAGCAGATGCAATCCGCCGTGGAGGACCAGACACCCCTCACGGATGCGACCGGGCGGGACCGCTCCCCGACCGATGCTCCGCAACTTGAAAACGGCGGCGATACGAAAAAACCCCACATCCCCGATTTTCTGGAGCTCCCCCTGAAATTGCAGCGCCAAGTTCCCTCCATGAGCTTTTCGATGCTCGTATATTCCGAGAAGCCGACCGAACGAATGATCAGCATCAACGGAAGAACCGTGCGAGAAGGCGAGGAGGTTTCCGCAGGTCTGAAGCTGGAGCGAATCATGCCGGACTGCGCAGTGTTCCGTTTCAAGGGAAAGCGGTTCCTGAGAGGCATCTTCTGATCCGCCGAATTCTGCTGGATCCACCGATTGCGAAATTCGTTTCCGGAGCACTATCTGAATGTTGAACTTGACAGAGTTTTTTGCTAGGAGATTATGCCAGATCGGGCCACATGAGACTCCAGGCCTGATTCCGAATCGTTTCGGCCCGTGTGCCGCCACGATCTCGGCCGGCATCGGGGAAGAGAAGCCGTCTGGCTCCGTTTCCGACAGGAAGGAGAATCCATTTGAGACGCGCAACGCTGTATGCTTCTTGC
>JAAYUJ010000161.1 GCA_012517775.1 Deltaproteobacteria bacterium | reverse complement strand
GGTCCTGGCCTGCTTGTCGGCATCGGCGCAGTCGTCCTTGTACCGGTGCTGATTCCCGTTGTCGGAAGCGTCCTCAGGCCTCTGGCCAAGGCGGCGATCAAAGGGGGCATGATAGCTTACGAAAAGGCCAGACAAGTCGCCTACGAGGCCAAGGAGAGCGTTGAGGACGTTGTGGCCGAAGTCAAGTCGGAACGCACTGAGTCTGCCTAGCGCTCAGACAGTCTTGTTTTACGGGGTGATGCGCCGACCGTGTCAGCAGCTCACGAGACCGCCAGTCCCCCAGCCTGTGTCTCGCCCTTCTCAACGGTAACGTTCTTGCGTTTCCTGACCTTCGAAGACACGGCGTCCTTCAAGAGCTCGACCCGGTCCGTCCTCTCCCAGGGCAGGTCCATATCGGCCCTGCCCACCTGACCGTACGTGGCAAGCTTCTGATAGAATCCCCCCTTGTATCTGGCGGGCAGATAGCGGAGCTCAAAATGTTTCATAACACCCGCCAGGCGGAAGTCGAAGTGCGTCTTGAGAAGAGAGGCGATATCCTCATCGGCGAGCTTTCCCGTGCCGAAGGTTTCCACCTGTATGCTATCCGGGCCTGACCGGGCGATGGAATAGCTCAGCTGCACTTCACATTCCTCGGCCAGACCAGCCGCAACGATATTCTTCGCCGCATAGCGGGCCACATAGGCCCCGATCCGGTCGATCCGCAATGGATCCTTTCCGCTGAGAGCCGCACCGCTGTGGCGGGAGTATTCTCCATAAGTGTCGATGGCGTTCTTGCGGCCGGTGAGTCCCGAATGGACCGATGGGCCTCCATGGATGGACGCACCCTCAGGGTTGATGAAGATTTCCGTAGTGTTGTCCGGTCGGACTGGCTCATCGGCAAACGCAGTCTGCACAACCGCTTCCAGAAGATCCCGCCTCAGTCTATCCAGGTTCGGCTTCCCTTCCTGCTCCTGGCTTGCAGTGATGGTGATGCTGTGGATGCGGTGCGGTTTGCGGCTCCGATACTCGATCCCGACGTTCGTCTTGGCTTCGGGGGCGAGATAGGGAAGAAGCCTCTGCTTTCTTACGCTGCCGACCTGTCGGGCGAGCTTGTGGGCCAGCCAGATGGGCAGGGGCATCAGCACCGACGTCTGGTTGCATGCGAAGCCGAAGACATTCACCTGGTTCCTAGCCGCGATGTGCTCGATGCCTTCTTCATCCAGCTTCATCTCGTCAAAGCAGCAGTGTTCATCGACGGGCAATTCCTGAAGACTTGTGAGGACGCTGCAGGTTCTCGCATTGAAGTCGCCCTGAGTGTACCCGATCGCACTGATGACCCGCCTCGCCACATTGGGGAAATCCACGACGGCGTCGGAGGCGAAGCGAGCGGCGACGAACAGAATGGACGTGGAAACGGCACATTCCGCGATCACCCTCGAATAGGGATCCTGCTCAAGGAAGTGATCCACGATGGCATCACTGATCTGATCGCACAGTTTATCCGGATGGCCTCTGGTTACCGATTCGGATGTGAAGACGAAATCACTTTTCATAATTCTCACCTTGTGCGAGGTTCTTGGTCGCCTCATTCACGAGGAGCGGAATGAGGGCGGTTCCGGCGATGACGGGTATGTCGCCGATGCCGAGGGGGGCGACACCAAGAAGTGCCCTCATTCCTGGAACGATCATGGTCAACGACTGGAGGGCGAGAGACCCTCCGAGGGCGATGGTAAGGTAACGGTTCGGCTGCAGGTTCTCTCCACTGAAAATGCTGTGCGTCTCCGATCGGCAACTGACGGCATGGAGGAGCTGACCCAGGGTGAGGCTTTGAAAAGCCATGGTGCTGGCCTGCACACCCATCCCGTACCGGGAGATCCCGTAGGCATAGGCTGCCATGGCCCCTGTGCTGATCGTCGCGGCCTCAAACGAAATCCTCTTAAAATCCGATGTCCCGACCACAGGTTCTTCCGGGTCCCTGGGCGGCTCTTTCATGACGTCCGGTTCCGGAGGTTCCAGAGCCAGGGCCAGTCCCGGAAAGATATCCGACATGAGGTTGATCCAGAGGAGGTGGATGGCCGTCAAGGGATGCCCCAACCCCACTGCCGTCGCCAGGAACATTACCATGATCTCGCTGAAATTGGTCGAAAGAAGGAAGTGGAGGGATTTCCTGATATTCCTGTGGATGGTCCGACCGTGGCTCACGGCGACAATCATGGTCTCCAGATCGTCCTTTTCCAGCACCACATCCGCCACTTCCCGGGCAATGTCCGTCCCTGTCTCCCCAAGTGCCACCCCTATGTCCGCAGC
>JAAYUJ010000160.1 GCA_012517775.1 Deltaproteobacteria bacterium | reverse complement strand
GGTCGAAATGACGGGGCTCAGGGGTGTTTGCTTAAGTCAACAGTATTGAGGCAAAGAGACGATGCCGGAGTGTTGTGGAAGATTGCGGTGAGCCGTGGGTGATCAAAAAACTGTCTTTCGATGTCAGCAATGCGGTTATGTCAGCCCCAAATGGCATGGTCGATGCCCGGATTGCCAGAGCTGGCACAGCCTGGTTGAGGAAGTGAGCTTCAAGAGGCAGAGCAGGGAGGTCCGCAGTGCCTCGACAGGAAGTCAGCCTGTGGCAATGGGGGAGATACCCTCTGAAAGCGACCCGCGCATTGCAAGCGGAATCGGCGAATGGGATCGGGTACTGGGGGGAGGGCTTGTCCGGGGCTCTCTGGTGCTCCTGGCGGGAGACCCCGGCATCGGAAAGTCGACCCTCCTGTTACAGGCATTGGACAGGATGGCTCAAGGGCGGGACGTCCTCTATGTATCCGGAGAGGAGAGTGCTCAACAGCTCAAAATGCGGGCGGATCGCCTTCATGTTACGGCCTCACGCCTGTATGTCCTTGGTGAAACGGCTCTGGAAAGGGTTCTGGAGGTCATCGAAAGGAATCCTCCCCAGGTGCTTGCCGTCGATTCCATTCAGACAATCTACAGCCTTTTGCTCGATGTCGCACCGGGGTCCATCAGCCAGGTGAGGGAGTGTGCCTCGCGTTTCATGCGGGTCGCCAAGGAGAAGAATGTCAGTGTTTTCCTGGTCGGCCACGTGACGAAGGATGGCAGCATTGCAGGACCCAGGGCCATGGAGCATCTTGTGGACACTGTGCTCCATCTGGAGGGAGACCGGACACACGCATTCCGTCTCCTCAGGGCAGTGAAGAACCGATACGGCTCCACCAACGAAGTAGGGGTTTTCGAGATGAAGGAGTCGGGTCTCGAAGAAGTTTCCAATCCTTCTCAACTCCTCCTTGCAGAGCGTCCCATAGGGGTTTCCGGTTCGGTGGTGGTCTGTTCCGTCGAGGGGACGAGGCCTCTCCTGGTGGAGCTCCAGGCCCTGGTCAGTTCGACGGGCTGGCCGCAGCCCCGGAGGACGAGCATGGGGATCGACGGCAACAGGCTTTCCCTGTTGTTGGCTGTCTTGGAAAAGAAGGTGGGATTCCACTTCGCGCAACAGGATGTCTTCGTCAACGTGGCGGGAGGCGTGAGGCTCACCGAGCCAGCCGCGGACCTGGCTCTCACGACGGCCGTCATGAGCTCCTATCTCGACCGAGCCCTTCCCCCGGACCTGGTGGTGTGGGGAGAGGTCGGACTCGCAGGAGAGATACGGGGAGTGGGCCATAGTGGCTTGCGCTTGACCGAGGCTCACAAACTGGGATTTTCCACCTTTCTCATGCCCAGAAGCAACGCTGAACGACTCCAGCAGGAAACGGGAGTGGAGTGCCTTGGAGTGCGCTCCATCCATGATGTTCTGGAGCTTTTGTTTGAAAAGACTTAACGGCCCTCAGCACTATTTTCTGCAGTTTACAAGTAACTTCTCAATAAGTTCAGGTATCGACTACTTCGTAGGTCGGGTTTCCATACCCGACACCTTGGTGCAAAGGCTGTCGGGATTGGAATCCCGACCTACTTATTGAGAAGGTACGTGGCAATGGGAACGAGGTCTTCGATCGAGTCAATTATGGCTGCTCTTTTCTGCATGTTCGGCCTGCACGAAAATGCCGTAAGAGGCATGGGCCATGGAAGTCGAGAGTCAGTGGATCTTCTTGAAATAGATCGCGGCAGTGCCGTCAAGGCTGATGTGGATGGTATCTTTTTCGATGGTGCCTGCAATGACACCGCCGTCCTTTGTGTTGAATCTGAGCTCCTCGCCTTTGACGTACCATGAGAAAGAGGCTTCTTCATCTCCCATTCTCCAGATCCCATTCCCGTTGGCTTTGAGCTCTATGATCGTCTCTACCGGCCTGGGAGGGTCCTGTACCACGGCCTTGTAAGTGCCGAGGTGGTCCTCTCTCGATCCACATGCAATCATAAGGATCAATCCCAGGCAAAAGGGCCACAGCCTGACAAATCTCCGGTATTCCGATACTGAGCGCATATGAGAACCTATTGTGATGCAGCAGAAGGAGCATAACGGGCTTTTGCGAGGCCCGTCAGTCCTCCCTGGCCGAGAATAGAAAGCCGATCAAAAAAATAGACCTGGATTAATGCAACCAGCATGACGGCATTTTCAGCAATTTTCTTCCAGCCGATGGGTTCACCGATTGTATCATAACATCCGCACGTAATGGGAATACCCCAATACATGTTGATCAGGATCATGGTATTGAACATGACAATCAGGAGACCGAGAAGGAGACTGCATGCTCTCGACATGAGACCTATGACAAGGAACAGCGCACAGACAAATTCCGCCCAGGGCAAGATCACTGCTCCAAAATTAACAAGCCAGTAGGGTACGATTCGGTAGTTTGCCGTTGCTTCCGCAAATTGAGCCGGGTACGGAATCTTACTCATGCTTGCGTAGAGGAAGAAATATCCCACACACAGTCTGAGCAGCAGGGCCAGATACTTGCTCCGTACCAGCCGACCCGCGATTCCCCTGCTTACTTTTTCGCCTTCTCCTCCAGCGGATATCCCATCTTTTCCCACGCCGCCAAACCCCCTTCCAGGATTCTTACATCTTCATGACCGCGAAGAATCAGCTTGTTGGCAACCTCCAAATCATAAGGTCTGCTGATTGTCCCACCATAAACGATGATTTTCTTTCCCTTGTCCTCTTCGGCAAGAGTCATCATGTACAAGATGTCGAACAGACCAAGTGGAATATTGGCCGCCCCTTTTATGTGACGGTACTCATAGAAGGAAATCGGCATCGCGTCTACAATGACCGCATCGCCGCGCTCAACCTCCTCCATGGCCGCGGTGGGGCTGATCGTGGCAAATGAAGCCGCATCCGGATACTCTGGAAAAAGAGGTATTCCGTTCGGGTTAGCGTAATTGAAGAGCACTGCAAGGACAACACTGATCCCAATCACAAAAAAAAGGTGAAGCGAGGACAACTGGGAGGCCTTGACCGCTTTCTCGGCCGCACTCACCATGCGCGCTTCATCGCTCAGGACACGGCTCCGTAGCTCCTTTACAAGCACCCTGGAGAGCTCGGGAAATTTAGCGGAAATGCGCTCAAAGTCGTCTCTGGGGAGAAACATCAGGTGAGTCTCTTCAAGTGCTTGTGCACTGGTTGACCGAGGCTCGCCCGTCAAGAGCGACATCTCGCCGAAAACCTCACCAGGCCCGAGTATGGAAACGTCGATCTCCGTTCCCTCTTCGTTTCCACGATAGAGCCTCACCTCCCCGGAGATGATAATGTAAAATCCGTCTCCGGGATCTCCCTCCTTAGTGACGACACTGTGTCGGGGCACATCCACATGTTGGACTGCGCGGGCAATCGCATCCAATGCATCTTTCGGCAGCCCTCCGAGAATTGCGCTCTTCGTGAGAACATTCAACGCATCACTGGTCTCTGTCATGGTCTACTGCTTCTTGCAGATGTCTCTCAGTTCCTTCAGGAATCCATCGAAATCACGGATCATACCGCCATGGCTGGTAAGCACCTTGCCGTCGGTCGTGGCCAGAACCATGCCGGGTGTTTCCATAACTCCCAACATAGTGGCAATGGCACATTCTTCATCGGGAAATATCGGATACCTGATCTTGTATCTATTCTTGAAAGCGAATATTTCCTTTTCGTTGTTTCCGAATGCGATCCCGATCATCTTGATGTCACCTGCCAGAAAGGCGTCCTTCCGGATGACATTGTAGAGCCTGTTCGAAATGGGCGCATTGAGGTTGCAGGCACCACAGGTGACACTCAGCAGTTCGATCAGTACAAGCTTTGAATCGATGTTGGAGAGGGTGAACGGTCCCATTGCCTTGAGACCGAGATAGTCTCTTGTCTCATCAGAGTCGGGCGACGGGAGAGTAAACTGGGAGATCATCGTACCGCTTGACAGCCCCTCAATCTGAGATCCATACACAAAGCCGCACTGCAATGAGTACATGAGAAATACAACATAATGAAAACACAACAGAAACCGGGTTTGTTTCATAGAGATGTCCTTCTCCCAGCACGGCACCCTTCACCGTGATCAGAACTCGAAATGTGTATACACAAATTCAGTCTCTGAAGAAGTCCCCATCATGGAGCTCGGACTTTGGCGGCATCAAAACAGTTCCAGCCCCATATGGAAGGCAGGAAAACAATCGGCACAAAACTTTACTGACTATAGGGTTATCTTGCAACCACAAAAACACTTTTCTTTGTCGGCAACGATTCCGAAGTTCCTGCCCATGGGCCGCCAGGCAATATCTCATCAAAGCCCAGCAAGGTAACAGGAGTCTGATATGGCAGTCCCTCATTCCCATCGAGGCACCCGCCACAATGAACGTGGCGGCAAGGGGAGATCCCGTTCATATCCCACATTCTGTTGTCGCGATTGGATTCGCAACCTTGTAATGGATTCAAAGACTTATTGAGTCGGGATCCAATTCCTCAATGAGTTCAAATAACGACCGCTTTGCAGGTCGGGTTTCCATACCCGTCACCATGGCGCAGACGCGGTCGGATTCGGAATCCCGACCTGCTCATTGAGCGGGTACGCAGGGATGAGCACGACGCTGCAAAAGGGTTTCATGGGATTTTGCGGGTTTCCTCATTGGATTCCTCACCCTCCTGAGACTCGGCCCATTCCTTCCGAACATCCATGAAGTCGCTTGTTTCCACAATGCGGATCTCTACCCCCGCATCGGATAGGACATAGCCGGGTCCTTTCCCTTCGAGGCTTTGGGGGGTATACAGGCGGTCCACCCCCTGACTCAGGAGCCATTGGCTCACCTTGATTCCCTTGGCTTTTTCCTCCTCCAAAAAGGGATTGGCGACGAAACGCTCCTCCAGAAGACGCCTGTCCCGTTCGCGAACAATCCCAATATAGAAAACAGGGGCTTCGCCGAAATGCGCGGACACAACTTTCCTGTCCGCCTCCAGCGGAACGGCCAGGACCGTCCTTTCCCGGCGGGGTGGCTCGTAGTGGATCAGAACCCGGTCGACGTTTCGAACCTCCTTCAGGACTGCGGCTTCGATCCGTTTGCTGACGGCATGGGCTTTCTCCAGGCCATCGGCCCGCAGGATCACATCCGTTTCAAGGAATCGAAAGCGCCCTGCGTTTCGCCCTGCCAATGAACGGATCTCGACCACGGCCGGCTCGGACTCGATGACTTTTCGCACGCGCTCCAGGAGAGACGCATCTACGGATGCGTCCAGCAGGACCCGCATCCCGGCCACGAGAAGCTCCACGCCCGTGTATCCAATGAACACGAGCACCAGCCCCGCTGCGATGCGATCGACGGTCAAGCCGAGGAAGGAGAAATGGAGGCCTGTATAGTCTGTCAGCACGGCGGCGAGGATCACGACGGAAGACAGCACATCCGCCTGACGATGACGGCCGTCGGCGACAAGGGCGGGGGAGCCCGTTCGCCTTCCAACTCGGATCGTATACCAGCCGAAAGCGAGCGGTACCAGCACGCCGGCCGTCATCCCAACGATCACGGCCAGTGTAATCTGCGGAGTTCCGCCTGGCGCATGGAAAGCTTCACGGGCGATTTCGTATCCAACGAGGAGGATAAAAAGGGCCATGGCAACCTGGATGACATTCTCGATCTTGTAGAGGCCGTAAGGAAACGCCCGGGTCTTGCGCGACGCCAGTTTGAGACCCCCCCACACCGCCAGGGAGGCGATGGAATCCGTTGCAGAATCCACTGTCCCCGCCATGATGGCCAGACTGCCGGAGACGTGAGCCAGAAAAGCCTTCAAGCCGGTCAGGCCCAGGTTGACAAGAAAGGAATACAGGCCGACGCGCTGGATCTCTCCAGCTTCCTTCAATCTGGAATCCTCAGGTCTCTCCATGGCGCCTCGCGTGGGATCTCAGAGTCTCGTGCTCGATTTCGTTTTTTGACATCAAGGCCATGTAATCACTCGATGCCGGTCCATGAAAAGCATCAGATGAGGACATCACTCCTGCCCTCCCTGAAACACTACCCCGTTGGCAAAACCTGATCGCAGACGCAGATCGCGCTGGGGAAAGGGAATCTCGATCCCGGCTTTTCCCAGAGCATCAAAGATTTCAAAATAGAGCTGGCTCGAAATTTCGCGCCTCGTCATCTTCCGTACGTCTATCCAAACGAGCAGCTCGAAATTGATGGAGTTGTCCCCGTATTCTACAAACCAGACCTTTGGCTCTTGCGTGCGGCTCACATGGGGGTTTTCTTCAGCGGCCCGAAGGAGGATCCGGACGACTTCCCGCGGGTCGGAACTGTAGGCGACACCGACCGGGATGTGGACGCGGATTTCAGGGTCGGAAAGGGTGTAGTTGATGATCGTTCCTGCCGTGAGCTCGGAATTCGGCATAAGGTACTCGATGTTATCCCGCGTTTTCACGCGGGTTGCCCGCAGGCTCACTTCCTGCACAATGCCCAGCGTGCCGCCGATTTCAATCCAGTCGCCCTTGCGCACGGTGCGGCCGAAAATGAGGATGAAGCCGCTGATGAGATTGGCCGCCAGGTTTTGAAGGCCGAGCCCGATGCCGATGCCGATGGCCCCTGCAAAGACCATGAGCACACGAAAATCCAGCCCAACGGCGCGGAGGGCGAAAAGCACCCCAGCTCCGAGAAGCGCGTAGCCGATGAGGGTGTTGATGGAATAGGCCAGGCCCACATCGATTCCAAAAGCCGGATAGACCTTGTAGTCCAGATAGGAGCGCATGAACCGGGAAAAGAAGACAAAGGCTGTCACGATGATGGCTGCCTTTGCGAGAATCCACATGGATATCGGGGCATCACCGACGACTACCAGGGGGAATGAGATGATATTCTTTATCGGCTGAAAAAGGCCCAGGAGCTGCAGGGTCACCAGCAGGGTGATTGTCACCGCTGAGAAAAGGGTCAGGACATGCATGGACTGGTGCAGTGATCGGGCCACTTCGTCCCGGGGATCCTTCCCACTGATCCATGCGATCAGGTAACGACGTACATTGTGGTAAAGAGCGACCACGATCAGAAAGACGGCCGCCACCGCCCAGGTTCTCAACCACAGAAATTCCGCCAGTCGTCGGTACCCCGCACACCACAGGAGACCCGAAAGAAAGGTGAGAAGCACAATGGGGTAGAAGAATCGGTCCAACCCCTTCCTAAAGAGCTGATAGATGCTGTAGGGGAGCTCGGGCAGCATCCCCATGATGGAGGGCTTCCTGAGCAGAACAGAGAGCGAGGCACACACGATGGATACGGAAACGAGGAAACGGATCAGTGCGAGGATGTCCCCCGGGATTCGAAAAGCCTGGGCTCCCTGGAAGACGGCGGTGCCGATCATGGCAAAAAGGACGAACCTTCTCGATGCACGATAGATG
>JAAYUJ010000159.1 GCA_012517775.1 Deltaproteobacteria bacterium | reverse complement strand
GGGAAGCGGGGTAACGCCCGTGGAGCGAAGGGGTGCAGGAAGGCGGATGTTGGGACAGCATGCATGGGTGGCTTCCAACCACGCGAGTGCCTCAAAGGGCTAAGCCGGTGGAAATCCTGATTCGGTGCCGCTCTGCATCCAGTCCTCGCATGCTGGAAGCTCTCCGATGGGGAGTGGCGGGAGCCATGGAATCGACTGGCCGAGGACGCCGGTACTCCGGGAGCTACTCCCGTCAGGCATATACGTACACGCGCCTTTCGTGTATCTGTCATGCTTATTCCAGTCCTCATGAGGTAAAACCGCCGACCGGAGAGCCCGATGCGGGAGATCTACACGTCCGGTTCGGAGGTAGGGGTGGCGTAAGCCGTCCCTACCCCTATCGAGGCTATCATTACCTGAGCTTATTGAGAAGTCACGGAGGCGACTTTGTCATGTCTTTTCCTTATTGTGCCTTGTCATAATTTGAGTTATCAGTGTAACTCTCCGCTGCCCAAGCCCGTGTTTGATGAAGCATCTGAATCTCATGAGAAGGATTGTCCGAGCTCTTACGGGGGTATCCCTTATGAATGCCCTTGCCATGCCATTCTGAGAAGACGCGCAGTGCATTCAGGATGCAGGATATTTCCGACACCATATCCATAACATGACCGCACTGGGGTTGCAGAATGGGTGGACTGTTTGGCGTTGCATCCGAAAATGAGTGTGTTTCAGAGCTCTTTTACGGGACCGATTACCACTCCCACCTGGGTACTCGGCGTGGAGGGATCGCGGTCATCGATTCAAATGGTATACATCGCTCCATTCATAATATTGAAAGCAGTCCCTTCCGGACCAAATTTGAATCTGAACTGGCCAGGTTTCATGGGAGGAGCGGTGTTGGCGTGATCAGCGATACTGATCCTCAACCCCTGGTTGTCGGATCCCATCTCGGGACCTTTGGCATCGTCACGGTCGGCAGAATCAACAATCTCGAACAACTGGTGCGCGAAGCATATCTGCGGCGACATTCCTTTTCAGACACTACAGGAGGGGCAATCAGTCCAACGGAGGTCGCTGCCATGCTCATTTGCAGTGAAGGTAGCTTCGAGGAGGGGATTCTCCACGTTCAGAGGTCTATCAAGGGTTCCTGTTCGATGCTTCTGCTTACCAGCAAAGGGATCTATGCAGCCCGCGACCGTCTGGGCCGCACTCCACTTGTCATCGGTCGAAAAGACGGAGCCATGGCTGTCAGTTCAGAGTCATGCGCTTTCCCCAATCTCGGGTTTGAGACGGATCATTTCCTGGGACCCGGTGAAGTAGCATTCATGACTGCGGAGGGCTGGGATCAACGGTTGCAGCCATGGCACAGCATGCAGATTTGTGCCTTCCTCTGGGTTTACTACGGTTACCCGGCCTCCGAGTATGAAGGAATCAACGTGGAAGTCGTGCGGAACCGATGCGGAGCTGCATTGGCCAGGAACGACCGGGTAACGGTAGACTACGTAGCAGGGATTCCGGATTCGGGAATCGGGCACGCCATCGGATACGCAACAGAAAAGGGAATCCCTTACCGACGGCCTTTCGTCAAGTACACCCCCACATGGCCTCGCAGCTTCATGCCGCAGAAGCAGGAGCTCCGTGAACTGGTAGCCAGAATGAAGCTGATCCCCGTGCGAAAACTGATCGAAAACAATAGGCTGCTTTTCTGTGAGGACTCCATTGTTCGCGGTACTCAACTCAAGGACAATATTCAGATCCTCTACGATTATGGAGCCAAGGAAGTCCATGTCCGACCTGCCTGCCCGACTCTGATATATCCCTGCGAGTTCCTGAACTTCTCAACATCCCGATCCACTATGGATCTGGTGGGGCGCAAGATTATCCAGGAGCTTGAGGGAGAAAGCGGCAAGGACCTGAGTGCCTATGCCAGGGCCGGCTCGGAGCAGAACCTGGCCATGGTGGACGAAATCCGGCGGAGACTGCGGCTGACCACTTTGGAATATCAGCGACTGGAGGATCTTGTGACATCCATCGGGTTACCGAAAGAGGACCTGTGCACCCATTGCTGGGATGGGAGCAGTTATTCCTGAGATGACTCAGGCTGACCAGTCCGGTTCTTTCAATTCTGACTCCTTCCAAAATAGGCGCGTATGACTTCCGGGGAATTGAGCACATCAGCGGGTCTCCCTGAAGCTGTCAACCTTCCGTCACACAATGCAATGAGGCGGTCCGAGACCTGGCAGGTCAGGTTGAGGAAATGGTCGATGATGAGCAACGTGAGACCCTGCTCCCGCAGGGCATTGATGAGAACTACCGCCTCTCTGATGGCCTGAGGACTCAGCCCTGCAGCTATCTCATCCAGGAGCAGCAGCTTTGGTCTGGTTGCAAGAGCCCGGGCCAGTTCAAGGCGTCTCAGTTCAGAAACGGTAAGATCCCTCCCTTCCTGACCCGCTTTGTGCCGCAGACCGACAAGATTCAGAAGATCAAGTGCCTCATCTCTCCCTGCCTGTGAGCCAACCTGTTCCTCCTTTCCAAACCAGATCCCCATGAGAACGTTCTCCAGCACTGTCATCCGTGGAAACGGGCGGGAGATCTGGAATGTCCTGGCGATTCCCAGATGACAGATCCGGTGCGGTGACCAGCCTGTAATATCCATACCACGATAGATAACGGCACCACTTGTGGGATTGCTTCGACCGCAGATAATATTGAAGAGCGTCGTTTTCCCCACCCCGTTTGGACCGATGAAACTCACTATTTCCTGCTCACTGACTGTGAAAGAGATTTCCTCCAGGAGTGGTTTCCCATGAAAGCCGATTCCGATGCGCCTCAATTCGAGGCAGGGCATAGATGTTTCTGCAGCCATGCTCCCATTCCTTGAGGAAAGAAGATCAGAGTCAGAATAACGATGAGCCCATAGAGTGCTGAATGCCCGACCGGAAGAAGTGAGCGGAAGAGCAGCTGGTCCACCGGATAGAGTGTGAATGCCCCGAGGATAGGGCCGTACCATTGGAGCCTTCCTCCAAACATGCTCAAGACCAGAGGAACTGCTGATATGTGCAGACTGAAGACCAGCCCGGGTTCAATCAGCCCGATGAGATGACCGTAAAGACCTCCACATATTCCAGTAAAAAAAGCACTGGAGCATAACACCTGAAATCGGGTCTTGTTCACGTTGATCCCGAGGGCTGCTGCGGCAATCTCGTCTTCCCTGACAGCTCGAATGGCCCATCCCCATCGGGATGTCATGGCGTAACGATGGACAAGGGTCATGAAAAGCAAGACCATCAGGAGCAGATAGTACAATGCTGCGGGATCCTTCCCGAAGTTCAGAAGGACGCTTCCCAGACTGAGGGAAGGCAGCTCAGGGATGCCTACTACACCCAATGAACCAAAGGTGAAGCCTTCCCAGTTGTCTATGACCACCTTGGGAATCTCAACAGAGGCAAGGGTGGCCAACGCGAAGGGAGCACCCCGCAGTTTCCGGAACGTCACATGCCACAGGATTCCGTAAAGAGCACCCAGCAGTCCACCCAGGAGTATTGTGAGGTAGGGTGAGAGCGAAGCATAGTGGCAGAAAAGAGCCGAGCCATAGGCTCCGAGTCCGAAGAAGGCGGCATGGCCGAGGGATATGGCCCCGCTCAGGGAGAACAGGTTCCACGCAAGGGCCAGGCATCCGTAAAAGAAGGCCATGCCGATCACCCGACAATGAATTCCTTCCTGTTCAACCAGCCAGGGCCAAACAATGAGAAGGATCATACCGCCGGTAATAAGAATCCTGGAGAATCGCACGTGGGTCGATACCAATTCACTGGGTTGATTTGGCCCATTTAGGCATGAGTCCGTCCGGTCTGAGCAAAAGCAGGAGAATGAGGATGACGGCACTGGCGAGCTCACGCCAGCCGCTGCCCACCAGGAGTGTGGTTGCGGATTCCACCAGCCCCAGAATCCATCCCCCGAGAAGAAGACCTCGAATTCGTCCCACACCGGCAAAAATGGTGAGGATTACTGCGACCAGCGTAGCTTCCATCCCCCCATAGGGATGCAGATAGGCCATCCTGGCGTAAAGCGGCCCTGCAACACCGATCAGAATTCCTCCCAGGCCGAACGCAATCAAGTGCATGTTTCTCACATTGACACCAGCAAGCCTTGCTGTTTCCTTATCCTGCATGGTTGCCCGAAGTGCCTTTCCCAAAAAGGTCTTCTTAAGAAGAAGATACACGATGCCCGTGGTGGCAAGGGAAAGAGTCAGGATCACGATTTGCGTTTCGGTGAGGAAAAGTCCATGAACGGGAATATCAAGCAGACGGGTCTCAGGCCGGATGATGCGATAGTCGGCTGAGAATGCCATGAGCATCAAGTTCTGAAGGAGCAGGACAAGGCCAAACGTGATGACAAGGGTATTCAATTCGTGGGGATCTGGAATGCGTCGGAGCAGACGTTCCAGGCACAGGGCGACAAAGAGCATGCTGAACATGGAGATGGGAATTGATACAATGAGAGGCAGACTGAACTGTCTGTTCAGAAAGTAGGCGAGATAACCGCTGAGCAGGATCATCTCCCCGTGGGCCAGATTGAAGGCGTGGGCCACCCCGAGAATGAGGGAAAAGCCTATGGCGATCAGCGCATAGAAAGACCCCAGAGAGATCGCATCGACGAGGAACTGTATGATCATGCGAATCAGGCACCGCGAAGGAAAAGACACCATGGTTGAATGAAAATTTCCGCGAACTCACCCATGAGCCGGTAGTTTCTCAATGAGTGGGTGGGGATTCCAATCCCGACAGCCCTTGCCCCATGGTATCTGGTATAGAAACCCGACATACAAAGCGGTCGTTATCCAACTTGTTGAGAAGCCACTGAAGCTGCCCACCGCCCTTCAGGGCTGGACAAGATATCGAGGTACAAGCGCATCTCTCGATTTTTCGCCCTTCCATAACTGAAAGCGAACAGCTCACCTCATTCCACCCGGTGTCAATGAGCGTTGATCCTGATACTGCCGGTTGCACGGAAGGGGGGGTAAACCGTCACCATCCGTCCGTCTTGAATTTGCACGACAACCTGACGGTAGTATTTGGGGTCCCCGTTTTCATCAAACACCAGTCGCTCCATGGGAAGGAGAAGGTCCAAACTGCGCAGTTCCTTGCAAACGGTTTCTCCATCCACGTTGCCCGTCTTGTCCAGGCTTCTTTCCATGGCGGTGAGCAACGCTTTGCCTGATGAATAACCGTGCATCGTCGTGGTATTTGGAACTTTGGAGAAGCGCTTCTGGAAACCCTTGACAAAGGATTCCGATTCCTTTTCAGTTCCAGGGAGTGTGATTCCAGGGTTCCATGCACACATGCCGAAAAGACCCTCGCCTGCTGCCCCAAGCTCCTGGATGAAGCTCGGATAGGCGATTCCCCATGGTCCCAGGTAGACGCGCAAGGAAAGCCTCTGTTCCCTCAGTTGACGAGCCAGGACGAGGTGGTCGGGGAAGAATCCCCCTGATATGAGAACATCCGCCCTTTCCATGCGCAACTTGAGAAGGAATGAAGAGAAATCGGGAGTCCCCGGGCGAAATTTGTCAAAGATGGATACCCGAATCCCGGACTTCTCGAGGCAGGTCCGGATTTCATCGCCAAACTCCGTGGAACCGGGCGTGGCGGAAAAGAGCACGGCTGCATTGGCTGGTCTGACAAGAACGGAGAGGAACTCACAGAGGGGTTCGACGATCCCGTCAAGACGTGCCACTCTGAAAAAAAAAGGATTCCTCCTTCCCTGCGTAAGATTCCGCTGGAGGCTCGCCGAGGCCACATAGGGCGTGCGGTGTTTGGCTGCGACTTCACTGATGGGACCGACGAGGGAATCCACGTATCCGCCCACAAGACCGGTTACTCTCGCGCGATAGAGCAGATCCTCCGCCTGATTGATGGCAACCTCAGGCTGGCTCTGATCGTCGCGACTCACAAGCCTCACTTCTCTCCCTTTGATTCCACCCCGCCTGTTGACTTCCTCAATCGCATAGAGAATTCCCTCGTGGATTTCCTGCCCATGTTTTGCAAGCTTGCCCGTCAGGGGGTTGATTTCACCGATTCGAAGAGGATCTCCACAATGAGCCAGGGATGCCACTGTAAGGAGGCACAGAACAAGCGACGCGAAAACTACCGGCGACCTTTTGCTGTGGAAAAGCTGGACCATCGCTATTCCGCCAATCCTCAAAGCTCACAGTGCCACCTTCGGAAACGACCGACGGGCATGGACGGTAATCCCCTTACTCCCCGCGATGAAGGTGGTCGTCGTGTTTCCATGCCCAACTTTTTTCTATCTGGAAGTATATCCCAACCTGCCGGCCGGGACATCCACCCGCTATGCTCCCGTCTATCCAGAAGGAACGGCATGCGGTCGCCTTCCTTTATTTCGACGTGCATCCCCGGGAACAGGGTCATGACCGGCGGTTAGTAGATGGAGGAGATAACGCGTATGCCCTTCTTGTTCAAATCCGTCACGATAGGCTCCAGTTCGCACCGCTTCAGCCGGATGGAATATGTCGACTCGCCACCCTCGGTTGCAGGGAGATGGCAGATACTGATCACTTCGGCACGATGGGTCTCGATGAGTTTGGTGATCTCCTGGAGAGGCATGTGAGGATCTGAGACTCGCACGTCAAGGCGGGACGAATTGGAAAGCATCCCCATGATGTTGATGAAAGCGGAGAGGATATCGACGACGGTGATGATTCCGACCAGTCTTACATCTTCCAAAACCGGCAACCCACCGATGCGTTTTTCGAGGATGATATGGGCAGCCTCTTCCAAAGGCATTTCAGGATAGGCGGTATGGGGTTTGCGCACCATCACGTCTTCCAGGGTGAGCTCTTCCAGCATGGAGGCGATGAGCACCCCACGCAAATCGGCGTCTGTTACCCATCCCAAGAGATTGGTATTGTTGTCCACGATGGGAAGATGACGGATGGAGTCCCTCTTCATGACCGCCAGCGCCTCTTGAATGGACGCTTCCTTGTGAATCGTCACGACTTTGGTGGTCATCCAGTTGCGTACAATCACCGCCCGACCCCTCTTTATACAACGTATCCTGCAGCGATGCAGGAATGATGATGAAGAAAAACTGAATTATTGCAATAAGTTCTCATCATTGCCAGATGAAAGCTAAGCCAATTCAGGCAAAAATGCAAGACAAAACTCGTGCGAAAACAGCGTGCACCATCGAAGGGCATGCCTTTACACTGCTCTCCCTCACATTCAGAGGCCGCGTGCTGCAATTGACTTTGAAGAGCCATCTGCTATACTGCTTCCCGGTTTGAGAAGCCCCATTCATGCCTCAAATGAGTGCCTCTCTCAAAAGTTTCGAGTTATGAGTCCCTCCTGCAATTGACGCATTCAAGAGTACTCATTGTGAGACAACCGGAGAGGTGTTGGACAGGAATTTTATGATCACCGGGCTCACACCGGCTTTTTCCAAGAATTGAACCGGAAAGAGGAGCATGTCTTGCGCCAGCCAAAGTTTATTTTCATTACGGGTGGAGTGCTTTCATCCCTCGGGAAGGGTTTGGCCGCCGCGTCGATTGGCGCACTTATGGAAAGTCGCGGTCTGCGGGTGACTATTCAGAAACTGGATCCTTACATCAATGTGGATCCGGGTACCATGAATCCCTTTCAGCATGGGGAGGTATTCGTGACCGACGATGGTGCCGAGACGGATTTGGATCTCGGTCACTATGAAAGGTTTACGGATGCATTGATGGGCAAGAGAAACAATTACACGTCGGGGAGCATCTACTACTCGGTCATCACCAAGGAACGGCGCGGAGAATATCTTGGTGGAACGGTCCAGGTCATCCCCCATATCACGGACGAAATCAAGGCGTGCATCCGGGGTGTGGTGGACGGTGTGGACATTGTCATCGTGGAGATCGGCGGCACAGTCGGGGATATCGAGAGCCTGCCGTTTCTTGAGGCCATCAGACAGTTTCGCAACGATGTGGGCAGGGAGAACGTCGTTTACATCCATGTCACTCTGGTTCCATACATGAAGGCGGCGGGTGAGGTCAAAACCAAGCCGACACAGCACAGTGTGAAGGAGCTGCGTGGCATCGGTATCCAGCCGGACATCCTTCTTTGCCGCACGGAAAAATATCTTTCACCGGAGATAAAGGCCAAGATAGCCAATTTCTGTAATGTCGACCCTGACGGGGTTATCACGGCGAAGGATGTGGACTGCATCTACGAGGTTCCCCTCCTGTTCCATCAGGAAGGTCTGGATGAGAAGATCCTGCGCTTGCTCAATGTGTGGACGCGCGCCCCTGTACTGGATGAATGGGAGGATCTGGTCCGTCAGCTCAAGAAACCGCTCTATGAGGCTCGCATTGCGATTGTCGGCAAATATATCGACCTTGTCGAATCATACAAGAGCCTGAACGAAGCACTGGTGCATGGGGGGGCGGGGAACAGGGCGCGTGTGGTGCTCGATTATGTGGATTCGGAAAACGTTGAGAAAGAGGGCGGAGAAACCCTTTTGGAAGGAGTGGATGGAATCCTTGTTCCCGGAGGATTCGGGCAGCGGGGTGTGGAGGGCAAGATCAAAGCCATTCGATACGCAAGGGAGAACAAGATCCCTTTTCTTGGCATATGCCTGGGACTGCAGCTGGCAACAGTTGAATTCGCGCGGCACGTGGCAGGGCTTGAGAAGGCGCACAGCATGGAATTCGACAAGCATACGCCTCATCCTGTTATTTTTCTCATGCGTGAGTGGTTTGACCATAAGAACAACCGGGTGGTGAGGCGCAGCGAATGCTCCGATTACGGGGGCACGATGCGCCTCGGGTCTTATCCGTGCATACTGGAGCCTGGGAGCCTTGCGGCGGAAGCCTACCAGTGTCTGGAGATTGCGGAACGCCATCGGCATCGGTACGAATTCAACAACGAATACAGAGAGATCCTTGCCAAGAGCGGTTTGCGTTTCACTGGGCTATCCCCCGACCGAAACCTTGTGGAGATCATCGAGCTTGCCGATCATCCCTGGTTTCTGGGTTGCCAGTTCCATCCAGAGTTCAAATCTCGTCCCCGTGCACCCCATCCCTTATTCAAAGCGTTTGTGGGTAAGGCCCTGGAGATGGCGAGGATCAGGGATCCGGAAGCTTTCAAGAGCAGGGAGGCGGCATGCTGACCCTGCACGGAGAGGCATATGATCCATTTTGATGTGGCCGGGCAGCCTGTGGGAAGAGACAGGCTGTTTCTCGTGGGAGGACCCTGTGTCATTGAATCCGAGGAACTGGTATTCAATGTGGCGCGCTTCCTGAAAGAAGTGTGCGGACAATTGTCCATGCCGTTCATTTTAAAGAGCTCTTACGATAAAGCAAACCGAACGTCTATCATCTCTTTCCGTGGGCCCGGACTGGAAAAAGGTCTGGCTGTTCTGCAGCGGGTTCGCGAAGAATTGCGTGTGCCTGTCCTCACAGACGTACACAGCATCGATGAGGCACATCGTGCAGGTGAGGTGGTGGACGTTTTGCAGGTTCCGGCGTTTCTCGCCCGTCAGACGGACCTCCTGGTGGCTGCGGGAAGGTCCGGGAAGGTGGTCAACCTCAAGAAAGCGCAGTTTATGGCGCCCAGGGAAATGTTCCAGGCGGTGGAAAAGGTACGGCGAACCGGAAATGATCGTATCCTCCTCACGGAAAGAGGCACTCAGTTCGGCTACAACAATCTCGTGGTGGATATGAGATCCTTGTCGGTTTTGGCGGAATCGGGGTGTCCGGTGGTGTTTGATGCAACCCACAGTGTTCAACTGCCTGGAGAACAGGGGAGCTGTTCCGGAGGGCAACGACAGTTTGTGGAGCCCCTCGCGTGCGCAGCGGTAGCCGCGGGAGCGCACGGCGTGTTCATCGAGGTGCATGAGGATCCCGATAAGGCTCTGTGCGATGGTCCCAACTCCTTGAATCTCGCAGCGGTGCCGCCGCTTTTGAAAAAACTGCAGAGAATTCACGCCGCAGTGAGGATACAGGATTCGGAGAGCATTCATGAGCAGTGTGAGGGATGACGCGGAACTGCGCAAAAGAGCTCTGCCCGTGCGTCTCATGATCTTTGATGTGGACGGTGTCTTGACGGACGGAAGCATCATCATTCATGATGACGGATCGGAGAGCAAGGTGTTCCATGTCCAGGACGGGCATGGGATCAAGCTCATTCAACGGGCTGGGATTGAAGTTGCGTTTATTACGGGCAGGTCTTGCAGGGCCGTCGATCATCGCGCCAGGGGGCTGGGCGTGGCGAGAGTCTATCAGGGCATTCACCGTAAGCTGGAAGCGTATGAGAGGATTCTTATGGAAACGGGGTTGAACGACGAACAGATCGGATACATGGGAGACGATCTCATCGATATTCCGGTCATGCGCCGGGTGGGTTTCCCTGTGGCAGTTTCCGATGCGGTTCCCCACGTGATCCCTTTTGCCTGTTACGTCACTGCGGCCAGAGGCGGGCACGGAGCGTGCCGGGAGATATGCGAGCTTCTCCTGCGTATTCGCGGTCTCTGGGAGAAGGCGACCATGCCCTACCTCACAGATCACCCCGATCAAATCCCTCCTTAAACCTTTTCCCTCAAAGCATTACTAAATTTGGCACAGAGTATGCCTTTACACTCGGCGATTCCACATGTTACAGTTTGAATGCGGCGCAGTCAGCGTATCCAGGCGATGAGGCAGGTCTTCGTCTGAGAATCCACACTGACGGGGTCGGAGAAGGGATACCGCATTGAGCTCGGGCCAGGGTGTCCCAGGATGAATCAAGAGGGAATGTTCGTCATCCGGCGAGAATGGAGCGAGGGTTTAATGGGTCTGTCTTTGCGCAGAGTTGTCCAGGGAGCTGTGCTGGCCGTAGCTTTGGGACTGTGCCTGTTGATGATACAGGGGATATGGAAAGGGAAAAAACAGAAAGACCAGCAGCAGGCGGTGACGGTGAGGGAACCGGGGGATGCGGAGATGAAGCTCACCGATATGGAATATACGGAGATGCAGGAAGGCAGGAAGTTTTGGACTCTCAGGGCTTCCGAGGCCAAGTACTTTCAGAGCGAGCAGAAGACTCTGCTCTCCGCTGTACAGCTGATTTTTTATCTCGAAGAGGGAGATGAAATCCGCCTGGAGAGTCGTGAGGGGTCGCTCCATGCAGGTACGAAGGACATAGAGCTGTGGAATGCCGTGCGGGTGATACTGCCTCGAGGCTATAAGATCTCGACGGAAAGAGCCTTTTATGAACAGCAGAAGCAGAGCATCTTTTCTGATGTCATGGTGCGGTTGGACGGGCCGGATGTCTTGCTGGAGGGAAATCGCTGGGAGTATCGGATCCCAGAGCATCGAGCGATTCTTGATGGTGGGGTCAGGGCATCAATGAGTCTAAAGCCGGCAACCGGGAAACCGACAAAGTGAGGTTGGGATGAACGCGAAAAGTCGAGTCCGAGTCTTCCCTGATGTTCGTTGTGGGTTCGCCCTGTTGATTCTCATCCTGGTCATGGGCTTTGGAGAACGGGCTGCCGCGGAGAAATCGGGTAATTCCCTGACGGATAAGCTGGTACAGAGTGATTCCCCCTTGCACATTTCGAGCGATCGAATGGAGGTCCTCCAGAAGGATCGCTTCATCATGTTTGAGGGCCATGTAACGATCGAGCAGGATGATCTAACCATTACTGCGAACCGGATGAAGGTCTTTGCCGCCGCTTCCGGCAAGCAAAAGGGCAAGGAAAAGGACTCTCAGTCTGCCATGATGGAAAAGATCGATCGTATTGAAGTGGAAGGAAACGTGAGGATTTCTCAGCGGGACAAGCTTGCCACTTCAGAGAAGGCGGTTTACTACCACCAGGAACAGAAGATCGTCCTCATG
>JAAYUJ010000158.1 GCA_012517775.1 Deltaproteobacteria bacterium | reverse complement strand
CCCTCCATTGCCGCTTTACAGAACCGTGCGCCGGGAATTCAGGATCTGACGGCCGGTACATGCAGAGCGATCCTTGGCAGGAAGCTCCCTTCCGTTACGGGCCGGGCCGACTATTTCCCGGTTGTCCTGCTGCGGCGGGATGAGACTCTCGTGGCCGATCCCGTTTTCGGAAACTCCGCCATGATCAGCACCCTGGGCCGTGCAGACGGATACATCGTTGTTCCCGAGCACACGGAGGGACTGGACCGGAATACGGAGGTAACGGTGCACCTCTTTTCGTCTTTTTGAGATTTCGAAGGAACTTGGTGAACCAGAGGATGCAGGCAGTATTATTGTCTTCAGCCAGCCGACAATCTTGTTGGAGTCGGTTGGAGACACCAGATCTTGAAAAGACTGCTGCCCCAAGCGGTGTTGGCTTCACAGATCACCTGATGAGCGACCGCCCGCCGGAAGTCAGGGACTGCTGCGAATCTGCAGGTTGAACGTCCTCCACGTCGAGCTCAATGCTTACCGATCGCTGAATGAGGTCGACGCTCACCACCAGCCTTCCTTTTCTGGGATTGTGCCGCAGGAGAATTCCCATACAGCCGGTGAGAGGCCCCTTTACCACCTGGACCCAGTCACCTTCCTTCAGGTACGGGTGGATTTTCAAGGCTCCACGGGACTCGAGGATCGTCTGGAGGTTTTCGATCTGATAGTCGGGAATGGAAAGGGGCCCCTCGGAATTCCTGATGATGGTGATGGCTCCCGGCGTCTTGATGACATGATGATGGGAGACGCCGTCCATGACCGTGTGGAAAAAGACGTATCCGGGAAAAAGGGGTACCTGTATTCTCTTTCGCCTGTCCCGCCTCTTGCTCCAGGTTTCCATGATGGGCAGATAGGAATGGATGGAGCGATCCTCCAGACGCTTCCAGACTTCCTTTTCGTGGTTCACCTGAACGTAGAGGGCGAACCACGATGGTTCAGGTTTGGCGGCGACGGCTGCTTCCAAGAAATTCACCTCGTCTGTCTGATGAGTGAATCCAGATCCGGTTCCATGGGGACCCTGAGAAGCTTCCCCCTGCGATCGGCATAGACAAGATACCCCTGTTTCATGGCAATCTGAAAAAGATCCCGTGTCAATATAACGTCAAGCTTACAGTGATCGATGAGAGATTTCCAGTCGCCGTCACGAAACCATTGCACCGCCTGGATTCCGTCGGAGGTCTTGGCTTTTCCCAGGTTGGTTTGGGCGAGCTGGTCCAGACTGATGCGGAACCCGAGCTGCCGGTAGATTTCCTGGAGCAGGTCCAGTGTGGGAAGTTTTCCAAAATCAAACGGTGTGTATGCCTTCAGCACTTCGTAGTCGAATCGGGAGACATTGAAGCCCACCACAAGATCCAGTTCCTGCAGATGTCGGATGAATTCCTGTATCTCTTCTTCCCGGTAAATGTGGAAATCTTCCGATAGCGTGTCATAGAGGATAGCCACCGAGACCCGCATGAGATGCTTGTTTCCCCACCCCCCGACTTCCTGGGCCAGGCGCTGGGTTTCCAGGTCGAAGAATCCGATGCGCCGGGAGGGCGGCTGGTCGGGCATTGGCTGGACGGCGGGGGGTGGAGTGTCCTCCTGTTTCATATTAAGGCATATCTCCTCATCAGACAGGCTCAGCTCTCCCAGCAGGATACGCAGGACGGTCAGGGCCGCTTCCTTGTCCAGGGGCTTGTTCCCGGAGCCGCACTTGGGGGAATGGATACAGGCGGGGCAGCCTTCGGGGCAGTCGCACGAGGCGATGAGTTCCCTTGCTTTGCGAAGAAGCTCCTCAATGATGGCATATCCACGTTCGGCAAGACCGATTCCTCCCGGGTAACCGTCGTAGATGAAGATGGCGCCCTTTCCCACCTGGTGGTGCATCGGCGATGAGATGCCGCCGATGTCATTGCGGTCGCAGAGTGCGAAGAGGGGGAACATGCTGATGGCGGCATGTTCCATCGCATGGATACCACCCATGAAGTGGAGGTTGCAACCATGGATGCGCCTTGCCACAGCCTGCTCGATCTCAATCCAGAACCCGACGGTTTCAAAAATCTGGGGAGGCAGGTCCAAGCCGTTGGAATCCAGGAGCTCCTGGGTGAATAGACGCCTCTTTTCATACCCCGTAATCCTTTCGGTGACCCGAAGGCGACCCAGGCGCGTGAGGAAGTTTCCCACAGGCTTCGAAGAGAGAACCTCCAGGATTTCCGTTTCCTTTTCGCTTTTAACACGTGTGTAGTAGGGAACCTGACTTGGAATCACGTGGATGACCCGGCGGGTGAGATCCAGTTTTTCCACCAGGTAGCTTTCCCCTCTGTGCAGGTAAACGGCCCCCGGATGACATTCCTTGAGAGCTCGAAGCCCTTCGCTCTTGCCAAGGGGGACCTTCTTCCCGGCGGAGCGGTTGTTGAGGATAATGGCATAGGATTCTCCCACCGACCGAAGGTCAACCTGCCTGTGGGGCTGTGGGACGGTCGGCAGCCATTCGTTTCCTTCCGCGGTTTCCATGAGCCTTCCCGCCCGCGACAGATCGATGACGGCCCTTTCGACGGCAGGCGGCTGATCCTCCAGCTCCTCCCGTCTCAATGGCAGTTCCGTTGCCGCACAGGGCAGGTGAGCCTTGAGAATCTCCTCGTTCATGGGATCGGCTATGGCGATCTCGTAGCCGCTCTCGAGAAACTGCCCGGGATGATGGATGATGTACTGGTCGAGGGCGTCAGGCTGAGGAAGCAGGACGATGGCAGATTCCCGGCCGCTCCTCCCGACGCGTCCTCCCCGCTGCCATGTGGTCATGACCGTCCCCGGATACCCGACCAGGATGCAGAGATCCAGGCCGCCGATGTCGATACCCATCTCCAGAGCGCTTGTGGAGATGACGGCGGCGAGGGCTCCGCTGGAAAGCTTCTGCTCGATGCCCCTGCGTTCTTCCGGGAGAAATCCGGCTCTGTAAGAACTGACACGGCCGGTCAACCTCGGCGCCATGCGCAGGACGCTCATGTGTACCAGTTCCGTGACGCGACGGGACTGAGTGAAGGCAATAGTCTTGAGACCTGATTCGGCGGCCCTGACCAGCAGCCGCGCTGCGATTCCCGAAGGATGGCCGGCCGCACCCTCCTCCGATTCCATGAATATGAAATGCCTTCTGGACTGGGGTGCCCCATGATTCTCAATGACCGTCACCAGGGCGTTTTCCGGCGCTTCAGGGCCAAAACCTGTCGAAACACCATGCCCCGCTGTTTTGCCCTTAAGGGTCTGGCCGGCTGAAGCCTGCTGCCACCGCGGCCCGAAGGGGCGGATGAGCTGCTCGGCCAGCTCCCTGGGATTGGCGATGGTGGCGGAAAGCATGATGAACTGTGGGGCGCTTCCGTAATGTCGGCAGATCCGCTGGAGCCTTCTGAAGATCTGCCCCACATGACTTCCGAAGATTCCCCGGTATGTGTGAAGCTCATCGACGACCACGAAACGGAGCTTCTTCCAGAAGGATTCCCATTTCCCATGGTAGGGAAGCAGCCCGTAGTGAAGCATGTCCGGATTGGTGAGAATGATACTGGGATGTTTCTGCCTTATTTTGGCTCTCTGGTGGGGAGTGGTGTCTCCATCGTACACGGCGGCGTGAAATGCGGGGTTCTCACGCCCCTTGAATGAAGCATGGAAAAACGTCTCCAGACTGTCCATCTGGTCGCGGGTCAGGGCCTTGATGGGAAAGAGATAGAGAGCATGAAGGCTGGGGTCCTCCATGAGGGCTTCAGTCACAGCCAAGTTGTAGATGAGGGACTTGCCGCTCGACGTGGGGGTGGCGACTACAATATTCCTGCCTGAACGAATGTGGTTGAGGGCTTCGACTTGGTGACTGTAAAGCTTTGTGATTCCAAGATTTCGGAGAGATTCGCCGAGAGCTTCGGGAATAGGCTCATCCGGCTCTCCGTATCCAGGTTCCCGAGGGGGCAGAACGGCATGGTGAACGACTTTCATGCCCTGCCACCGGTTCTTGACCAGAGCGTCCAGGAAACGCTGAATCATTCGATGCAATCCTTTTTCATTTGGTACGGCACAGACAGGATGGAGCTTGACAACCGTATCATGACCTTGCTATCGGTTGACTATTAAGCCAGTTTGCAATCTCACTGTAAGGTATCACAGGCGAGCGAGCCGGGTCACCCCCAATCTCTCGGAACGTAGCTCAAGAACGAGGAGGCGAACATGAACATCCAGGAAGTTGTGAAGAAAATCGCATGGCTCGGACATGATGTCATTCGACTGGAAGGGAGTAAGGTGATCTACTTCGACCCCTATCAGATCACCACCCATCGGCCTGCGGACATCATTTGCATCACCCACGACCACTTCGATCACTGCTCCCCCGAGGATACCCGGAAGGTCCAGAAGAGCGATACCGTCATTGTCACCGATGCGGCATCCGCGAAGAAGCTCACGGGTGACGTTCGGGTAGTGGCTCCAGGAGACCGGCTTGAGGTGAAGGGCGTGGAAATTGAAGTGCTGCCTGCCTACAACACCAACAAGGAGTTCCATCCGAAGGCAGCCGCCATGCTGGCTTTCGTGGTGACTCTGGATGGAGTGCGCTACTATCATGCCGGGGATACGGACCTTATCCCTGAAATGAAGAACATCAATGCGGACGTGGCTTTCCTTCCGGTTTCCGGCACTTATGTCATGACAGCCGACGAAGCGGTGGAGGCCGCTAAAACAATCCGGCCGAAAGTTGCCATTCCGATGCACTACGGTGCCATCGTGGGCTCGGAAGACGATGCGGTGCGATTCAAGAAGGCGCTGGAAGGCGAGGTAGAGGTCTTCATCCTGAGCAAGCAAAAGGACTAAGGATCGCATTGTCCATCGGATGCCGTGAAAAGTCCCTTTGCCCAGCCCCCTGAGTAGGTCGGGATTCCATTCCCGACTACGGGATATCGGGTAAGAGTCCCGACTTACTCAGATGAGCGCCTCTATAGATGATTCAGGATGCTCCAATCCATCAACCTCCCGGTCACCCCGCCTCGCCTTTTCCTT
>JAAYUJ010000018.1 GCA_012517775.1 Deltaproteobacteria bacterium | reverse complement strand
GCTTCAATAGGAGGGATTATTGTGGCTTGTGAAATGATAATGCCGGGTGACTTCTCAATAAGTCCGGTTACGACTGCTTCGTAAGTCGGGTTTCCGTATCCGGCACCCCAGCGCAAGAGCTGCCGAGATTGGAATCCCGACCGACTCATTGAGAGGAGAGGGTAGAATGCGAGACGATAAGTATTTAATAGCATGAATGATTTCGATTTAACCGCCAGGCACGGGAGTGAGCAGGAACGAGATTGTGGAAGCCCCACAGTGGCCACACAGGTGAAAGAGAAAGTGGCCGTGGGATTTCTGGAGGTGAAAGAGAAATGGTGATGGGCGAATTCACGCAGGAGACCCAGGTTCTGGTAATCGGCGGCGGTCCTGGAGGATATGCGGCTGCATTCCGGGCAGCGGACCTGGGACTGGAAGTAACGCTTGTGGATATGGAAGGGAGGCTTGGAGGTGTCTGCCTGTATCGGGGCTGTATCCCTTCCAAGACCCTGTTGTACGTGACCGAGTTGCTCCACGATGCTCAGCGGGCTGGTGAAATGGGTATTGTGTTCGGTGAGCCGAGAATTCACCTGGATGGGGTGCGAGTATGGAAGAATCGGGTTATCGAAAAGCTGGCAGGGGGACTCACGGAGCTTGCCAGAAGAAGGGGAGTCCAGGTGGTGAAGGGACGAGCCATATTTGAAGGATCGGATCGTGTGCGCCTCCTGGATTCGGATGTGGCTCACATGAAGTTCAAGTATGCCGTCATCGCCACGGGGTCCCGCGCCATCACCATTCCTGTGACGAACGAGAAAAAGGGTGGTCGCATCATGACGTCGACGGGGGCATTGGCTCTTGCAGAGATTCCGGAGCGATTGCTGGTGATCGGAGGAGGATACGTAGGGGTGGAACTCGGCATGGTCTATGGGTCCCTGGGAAGCCGCATCACCCTTGTGGAGAGCTCCGAGCGGCTCATGGCGGGAGCGGACCCGGATCTTGTGCAACCACTCAACCAGAGACTGCAGGACCTGTTTGAGAGTGTTTACATCAACACAAGAGTTATCCGGTTAGCGGAGACGGAAACAGGGATTGAGGCAACTTTGGGTGGGAGTGCGCCACATGGCAGGCAGAGTTTCGATCGAGCTCTGGTGGCGATAGGGAGGCAAGCCTATTCGCAGAATCTCGGGCTTGAGAATACAAGGGTGAAATGTGATGATCACGGATTTATCCTTGTGGATGAGCGGATGCGAACGAGCGATGAGAGGATATTTGCCGTCGGGGACGTAGTGGGCGGGGTGATGCTTGCCCATAAGGCCATGCATGAGGGCAAAGTTGCTGCGGAGGTCATTTCGGGTAAAAACGTGGCCTTCGACTACCAGACAATTCCGGCGGTGGTCTACACAGATCCTCAGATCGCGTGGTGCGGCTTAACCGAGCAGGAAGCGAAGAGACAGAATCGGCCGGTCAGGGTATCTCGATTTCCATGGTCTGCATCGGGTCGAGCGGCTACCATGGGGATAGGCAAAGGATTGACCAAGTTTGTGATCGATGAGGAGACGGGAAGAATTCTGGGTATGGGAATCGTGGGTCGCGAGGCTGGGGAGATGATCTCCGAGGGGGTGTTGGCCGTTGAGATGGGGGCCCTCGCCGAAGACGTGGCTCTCACGATGCATCCTCACCCGACGCTGGCGGAAAGTGAAGAGGAGGCGGCGGAAGCGTTTTTGGGGAGTTCGACCCACATCCTGCCTCAGAAGAAATAAGGGAATTACCGCTGCAGACTATTTCAATGGCAGAGTTCGCGACAGAAGTAAGGCGGATGGGTAAAGCCAAATGCTGTCTCTATGCCTGGCTGGGCAGAGTGGAATATATGGAGGCCTTGCACATTCAGAAATCACTTGCAAGGGCACGGGCAGAGAGAAGGATTGCTGATGCCCTCGTTTTCCTGGAGCATCCTCCCACATATACATTGGGGCGCCGAGCCAGGGAAGAGCATTTCCTCGTGCCACGTGAGACATTGGAACAGGCAGGCTTCGCCGTTCACAGAACGGATAGGGGAGGAGATGTCACTTTCCACGGACCGGGGCAACTCGTGGGCTACCCCGTCATCAGTCTTGAGGATCGTCCCGGAGGACCTGGCAAATATCTCCGGGATGTGGAGGAAGTCATCATTCATGCGTTGGCGTGTTTCGGCCTGCAGGGAAAACGACTGGAGGGCTACACGGGGGTCTGGATAGGTCTGGAAAAAATCGCTGCCATCGGGGTCAAGATCGATGTGAACCGAATCACTCAACACGGATTTGCTCTTAATGTCAACACGGATCTCGATTATTTCAAAAACATCATACCCTGCGGCATTAGAGAGCACGGTGTCACGAGCCTGGCTCATGTCCTCGGGCGATCCGTCTCCCTCGAGGACCTTGCCTGTCGGCTTGCTTCCGCCTTCTCCCTTGTGTTCGGCATAAAGATGGTCAAAGCCGGTTTAGAGGAAATGTGGGACATCATCGAATCATTGTTGGCCACGATGGGCAGTGTTATGTGAAGAATCAAGACATGCAGTCCTTATCCCCGAAACGACCTTCCAAGCCGCCTTGGCTCCGGGTGAAACTTCCTTCCGGTCCTGTCTGCGACCATGTGAAGAGATTGATCCAGAGCAAAAACCTGCACACAGTCTGTGAGGAAGCAAGATGTCCGAATCTTGGCGAGTGCTGGGGGTGCGGCACGGCAACCTTTCTCATTCTTGGCGACTCGTGCACCCGCAGTTGCAGGTTTTGCTCCGTCAAACACATGGAGCGATTTCCTGCCGATCATCATGGCGACTTTCTTCTACTGTGCTCCCCTTCCGGACGGTATTCAGCGAATAGGCAACAAATCGTTGATGAACAGGCCAGGGAGGCGCAGGATCTGACTGACGCAGTGGTTGCCATGAACCTGAAGCATGTGGTTGTCACTTCCGTTACCAGGGATGACCTCCCGGGCGGCGGAGCCTCTGCCTTCGTCCAGGTAATCAATTGCGTTCACGTCAAAGCCCCGGGCTGCACTGTGGAGGTTCTCGTCCCGGACTTTGGAGGCAAACGGTCATCGGTTGCCGCAGTGGTTCAGGCGACCCCTGATATTTTCGGGCACAACGTGGAAACCGTCCCTCGGCTCTACCCTGCAGTAAGACCCCAAGCCCGCTACCGGCGGTCACTGTCTGTTCTCGCCGTGGCGAAGGAGATCGATCCGCTTGTCGTCACCAAGTCCGGATTCATGGTAGGGCTGGGAGAGAACCGGGAGGAAGTGATAGAGGTCATGGAAAATCTGCGAACGGTGAACTGCGATATCCTCACCATTGGCCAGTACCTGTGTCCTGGAAAGGAACAGCTTCCTGTCGTTCGATACTATGAGCCGGAAGAGTTCATTGCCATGAAAGAGGTTGCCCTTGAACTGGGATTCCGATGGGTTGAGTCGGGACCTCTTGTCCGCAGCTCCTATCGTGCAGAGGCTCAGGCTGCCGCCCTCATTTCAGGGAAAAAGCAGAGGCAAAGGGGCATCAGCAGACCATAGTGGGCACAAACGGAAGGAGTGCGTTTGTACCCTCACCTTCATGACATTTCCCCTTCCCCTGCTCCTGGGAATCCTATTATGATGCTGGATCTTGTGCAGTGGAAAGAACTCAATCGAGCGGGACAATGAACAAAGTGGCAATCAAATCTCCCGATCTCTCTTTAGAGACGCAGACAATCCTCAACAGCATTGCGGACGGGGTTTTCACAGTCGACCTCGACTGGAGGATAACCTTTTTCAACCGGGCGGCCGAAGAGATTACCGGCATTCCCTCGGAGGAGGCTCTGGGACGCCCCTGCTGCGAGGTTTTCCGGGCCAATGTGTGCGAAACGACGTGTGTCCTTCGACACACCATGCAAACCCTTAAACCGGTTATCAACAAGCCCATTTCCATCATGCGGGCTGACGGCAGGGAAATTCCCATCAGCGTGAGCACCGCCCTTCTGAGAGATACGGAAAATAACATCATTGGAGGAGTGGAGACTTTTCGTGATCTAAGCCTCGTGGAATCACTTCGTCGAGAGATTGATCGTCAATACCGGTTTCAGGACATTCTTTCCCGATCTCCTCTCATGAAGAAGATTTTTGCCATTCTGCCGGATGTGGCTCAGAGTGAGAGCACCGTGCTGATCCAGGGGGAAAGTGGAACGGGGAAGGAATTGTTGAGTCGGGCGATTCACAATCTCAGCCCCCGTGCGAAAGGGCCTTTCGTGGCTGTCAACTGCGGGGCGCTTCCGGATACGTTGCTCGAGTCGGAGCTTTTTGGCCATGTGGCCGGCGCTTTCACTGATGCCAAACGGAGCCGCCAAGGCCGATTTGCCATGGCAGAGGGGGGGACGCTCTTCCTGGATGAAATCGGTGATATTTCGCCCGCATTACAGATCCGCCTGCTCAGAGTACTTGAGGAGAGGTGCTATGAACCACTTGGATCGTCGATGACCGTCAAGGCCAACGTGCGGATCATAACCGCTACTAACAGAGATTTGGGCCTGTTGGTGGAAGATGCACAATTCCGAAAGGATCTCTATTACCGCATCAACGTGGTGAAACTGGACCTTCCCCCCCTCAGCCGAAGAAAGGAGGACATCCCTTTGCTGGCCGAGCATTTCATCGAGCGCTTAAACCGTCTACGCAACAAGAACATGGTGGGCCTCAGTCACGAGGCACTCTCTATTTTCATGCGACACGAGTGGCCCGGAAATATCCGCGAACTGGAAAACGCCATTGAATACGCTTTCATCATGTGCCGGGACAGACTGATACGACCGGAACATCTTCCGGAACACCTGAGATCCCTCGGGACTCCCCTGAGTATTCCTCTGGGGTCGACCCTCAGGGATATCGAAGCCCGAGCCATCCTGGAGGCGCTGGAACGGAATGAATGGCGTCGTCTCGCCACAGCCAGAGAACTGGGAATCGATAAGAATACGCTTCGCCGCAAGATCCAACGTTTGAAAATCGAAAGCTTCACGGAAGCGGAGGATTCCGAAGATGGGATGGTGAACTGATCGCCCCGTGGATAGCTGTTGTACTCGTTAAGATTTCTGACTGGAATCAGGCGAAAATGTTGTCAGGCTTGTATGGGTGAGTGCCCAGAATGACTTCGATCCCTGACTTTGCCTTGATCTTGTTGATGATGGTGTCCTTGTGGGGGCAATGGTCGACAATGCATGGCGCTACATGAATCTTCGTAACCTTCTCTTCCATGGGCTTGTTCCAGAGATTCATCTGAGCGAGGCGCGTCACCACAGTCGCGCCGGGACAGTCTCCACAATTGAGAAGGCCAATCAGCTCAGCCCCATCTCTATCATAGCGGCTGAATTCGCCGTCTCTTCTGTTGAAGCCGACCATGCAACGGGAACAGGCAATGCAGACATCGTCCATTGCCCTCTTGCAGCCCACGATGAGAACCTTTTCCATTTCTGTCTCCTTGCTTTCTAAGACTGTTGGCTGACGCGGAGAAAAATTTGCTCCATCGCAGTACTCTTGCGCGTAACCCCTTTGTCACGGTACCGCCACTTCGCTCCAGACTCTACTTGCACAGCCTATCGCGGGAAATCCTCTCCTTGAAAAAATTACTAGCCTCTGCCCGGATCAGCAAGATGCTCCCGAAACTGGGGCTTTGCCAGGTAATTGTGGATGGCGACCCGAAGCGTTTCGGCGGCAAGGGTCGCGCAGTGATGATGGTCTTTGGGCAGATTGCCCAGGACATTCAGAATCGTGTCTCCCCCAATTTCCGCCGCCTCGTCGATTGTCTTTCCCCTGGCGAGCAGTGCAGCCACATACCCGCAGAGTACACTGGCGCCGCACCCATCGGTGCAAAAGCTGGCCTTTTCGACTCGCTGGTTCCTCACTTTAAGATAGATTTCAATAGTTTCGCCGCAAGGGCCTGTAACCCTTGCTGAAGATGATGCGTCAGGAATCCTGCCCATGACAATGTGCTGAGGTGTGGAAGGCTCGGGAGTGGCACCATAAGATTTGCCGGTCAACCGAAACAGGTTCCGCTCGAATTCTTTCCAATGATCGGGATAATCAGACATGGGGTTCACTTCCCTCCACAATGTAGCAGCTCTGGTCACTGCCAGTCTTTCGGCCCGCATCCGGATGATACGGACCATCAGTTTAGAGCCTTCGACAGATCTTTGGAGCAAAACACGTTCCACATGCGTTACGTGATTGCGAACGAGATGGTTGTCTTACACTTTCACCTTCCTGGTGAGATTTTCTGCCGCAAATTTCCAATTCAACAGATGATCAAACACAGCATTGACGTAATCTCCCCGGCGATTCTGGTAATCAAGGTAATAGGCATGCTCCCACACATCGATGGTGAGAAGGGGAGTCTGTCCTTTCAGAGTGGGATTGTCAGCGTTTGCGGTCTTTACCACTTTGAGGCTATCACCCTCAATGACAAGCCAAGCCCAACCGCTGCCGAACTGAGTCAATGCGGCATTCAAGAATTCCTTCCTGAAATTCTCATAGCTGCCGAATGACTTGTCCAGCAGGGTCCTAATTTCTCCCTCAGGTTTTCCCCCGCCCCCTTTCTGAACACTATTCCAGAAGAACTCATGATTCCATGACTGAGCCGCGTTGTTGAAGAGGTCCGTTTTTTCAGGAGAACCGGCTGCCTGCTTCATGATCTCCTGAAAGGAGAGCCCTGCGAGTTTTGTTCCCTTTACCAGTTCAATGGTCTTATCGACATATGCCTTATGGTGCTTTCCATAGTGAAACCCGATCGTCTGCCTGGATATATGCGGTTCCAGGGCGTCGTCCTTAAAAGGCAGCGGGGAGAACGCAACGACTGGGGGAGGCGGTGACTGGGCACAGCCGTTTGTGAGAGCTCCAAGCCCAAGTGACACGCATACCCCCCCGGCCCTGACCAGGAAGTCTCTTCGATTCATACCCCGGGGGACAAATGTCTCGTTCATGATTTCCTCCTCTTTCGAAAGTTTTCGAAGGACCGACTGGAAAAACTCTATGCCAGGGATAGAGGTGTGTCAAGGGGACTCCTTTGTTGAAAAAGCGAATGGGCGGCACTGACGAGCCCCTTGAAGAATTGAAATTTTGCCCTTATATACTTCGGCGCAATCGTTGACATAGACGGATGCTGGTTTCTCCAGGTGATGAATAAAGATCTCAGGCTCCAGAGCAAATGGACTTAGTACCAGTGAGCCGTTTGCCGGGTGCAGTTTGTTGCATATAAAAAGAATCTGCGGGGCTATTTTGTTCCCGCTCTGCTTGTGAGACTACCATTTTCCCTTTGGCCTTCCAGACTGTGCGATGAAGGCACCTTATGCATGCCAACGGCGTTCTGTTATGGCACGGTAATTGTTAAAGGAAGCCCAATTGACCTGTGTTCGGTTCAAGGACAAAATTCGAATTAGAGGGAGTCGTTACTATGAGTTCCTGTCAAGGTGGTCAGTGCGACCATGGAGCGCAATGTGCGGAGAGCACGGAAAGCGATCGAAGATTTGAAGAGCAGCTCGGGAAGATCAAGCGCAAAATCCTGGTGATGAGTGGGAAGGGTGGGGTCGGAAAGAGCAGCGTGGCGAGTTATGTGGCCATTGGGCTTTCCGATCTGGGATTTCGGGTCGGCCTGCTCGATGTGGACTTCCACGGTCCCAGTATTCCCCGCATGCTGGGAGTCAGCGGAATGCTGCGAGTGAACGAGGAAGAGAAATGCATGGTTCCTCATCAATTTAGCGACAAACTGCAGGTTGCTTCCATCGAATGCTTTTTGGAAGACCGAGACACTGCGGTAGTATGGCGAGGGCCTGTGAAGCACAATGTTATCAAACAGTTCATGACGGATATCAAATGGGGTGACCTGGATTATCTCGTCATCGATTGTCCCCCCGGCACCGGCGATGAACCCCTCAGCGTGGCGCAGACCATTCCAGGAACCCATGCCCTCATCGTGACGACACCTCAAGAGATTGCCCTGGCCGACGTGAGGAAATCCATAAACTTCTGCAAAATGGTTCACATGCCTATATTGGGGCTGGTTGAGAATATGAGCGGATACATCTGTCCCCATTGCAATCAGGAGGTCCCCCTTTTCGGAAAAGACGGTGGGGTTCGGACAGCCAGGAAAATGGGGGTGGAATGGCTCGGCAGTTTGCCTTTCGATCCTCGGGTTGTGGAGAGTGCCGATGTGGGGGTATCCCTGCTGGGAAGGCAGGATGGGGGTCCGTTTGTCCGAGAGTTGGGACAGTTGGTTGCCAACATAACACGAAAGATGGATCAAAAAGGGGGGATAGCTGCACCCCTCAAAGAGGCCAGGACCGTAGTCGCGGATACGAAAACCTTCAGAGTGGCCATTCCCTTGGCTGATGGAAGGCTCACCAATCATTTTGGCCACTGCGAGCAGTTCGCCATCGTTCAGGTGGAAAACGGCCAGATACAAGGCAAGGAACTGGTGACTCCCCCTCCCCATGAGCCTGGATTGCTCCCGCGATGGCTTGGAGAAAAGGACGTGCATTTAATTATTGCGGGCGGGATGGGCCAGAGAGCCATTCAACTCTTTACCGAGAGATCCATCAGGGTGATTACGGGTGCCCCGAACCTTACACCAGAGGAATTGGTAGGCAAGTACCTGGATGGGACCCTCACCACCGGGGCAAATGTTTGCGACCACTGAAAGAAAGGGGCTGATGTGAAAATAGCCATAAGCGCTTCGGGAAGAGATCTGGATGCTCAGATCGATCCCCGATTTGGAAGGGCATCTTGTTTTCTCGTGATTGACCCGGAAACGATGGACTTTGAGATCGTTGAGAACATTCAGAACTACAACGCACCTCAGGGAGCGGGCATCCAGGCTGCTGCAATGGTAGCGCGCACAGGGGCTTCGGTGGTCCTTACGGGTCATTGCGGTCCCAAGGCTTTTCAGACGCTGAAGGCCGCCGGGATCAAAATGGTTGTGGGTGCGAATGGCTCTGTAAGGGATGCAGTAAAAAAGTTTCGGGATGGTCGCGTGGAATATGCTCAAGGTCCCGATGTGGAGAGTCACTGGATTTGAAACCGTATGCCGGTGAGGAGGGCATGTCGCTCCCCTTACCGGCATCTACAGAAAAACATTTCCTCCTGCGCCTCTTGCAGAATTTGGCGGTTGCCGTATTTGACAAGCTCAGGACAGGCTTCGCTGCCTGCCTGTCCTTGGCTGACAATGGCAGGGAACCTGCCGTATGATTACAACCCCCCTCTCACTCCCGATAAACTCCTCATCAGATAAGGAATCCCATATCCATGAAAGTGCTTTACACGTCCGATACGCACGTCCATCCCGCCCATTTCCGCAGGCTGCTGCATGCCGCTGAAGCGACAAGGCCTGACATGATCATCATTGGAGGCGACATCAATCCCAATTGGAAGAAAGGCATTGTCGGTTCCATTGAACCTCATAGATCCTGGATACGCGACAAGATGTTGCCGGCGATTCTGGCTTTTCGGAATGCGTATCCCGGCACACTCATTCTTCTCGATTTGGGCAATGATGACATCGTGGCAGCGAGGGAACTGCTGGAGCCCCATGACGGCAAGGAATTCCATCTGCTGCATCGGCGGCTTGTCAAGACGAATGCGGATGTCGTGGTTGTCGGTTACATGAATGTGAATCCAACTCCTTTTGCCATAAAGGACTGGGAAAAACCGGATTGCCGCGACGCGTCGGGGCTCATGGCTCCCGATGTAGCCCGGTCCGGGTATTCCACCGCATCGGGAATAGCGGAAGCCATTGAAATGGACCTCTCCTGTGGAACGATCGAAGATGATCTGGAGGAGCTTTCCCGTTCTATGGGGGAAGACTTCTCCGGAGGTCACGCTTTTG
>JAAYUJ010000017.1 GCA_012517775.1 Deltaproteobacteria bacterium | reverse complement strand
TGGAAGTCCCAGATGCTCGTCAACATGGTGAAGATGCGCTACGGGGATACCCCTACCTTCCTCGATGTGGCCTCGGTCATCAACCAGTACTCCGTCGAGAGCCAGGTGGACCTCCGGCTTTCCTGGGCGGACCCGGTCACTTCCGCATTGACCAATACGCAGACCGCGGGGGGCGCTGCCCGGTACATCGACCGTCCCACAATCACTTACAGTCCCCTCTCAGGGGAGAAGTTCGCCCGGAGTCTCATGAACCCCATCCCGCCTGCTTCGATCCTGAGCCTGATCCAGGCGAATTATCCCGTCGATCTGGTTCTGCGGCTGTGTGTCCATTCCGTGAACGGGATTCGAAACCGGTTTGGCGGGGGGGCACGGGCCCGTCCCGCGGATCCCGAGTTCTACCCGCTGCTCGAAAGGCTGAAGCGGCTTCAGGCTTCGGGGGCAATCGGCCTGCGCGTTCTGAAGACAAACGAGAGGGACGCCACCCTCATGACCATTCGTGGGAAGATGGATGAGCCCACCGCAGAGGACAGTCTTGCCGTCCGAAGGATGCTGGGCCTGGACCTCACAGCCAATGAAGTCTCGGTCACCTATGCGTCGATCGCCAAAAACGACCGAGAATTGGCGATTCTGAGCCGTTCCATCCTGGAGATCATCATCGATCTCGCCTCCTATATCGATGTGCCCAATGTCCATGTAGAAGAGAAGCGGGTCAATCCAACGCAGGTGGAGGAAGATGCGCCTGGAATTTCTTTGAGTCCCCTCATCCGGATTCACAGTTCCCGCGAGAAACCCGCCGATGCCTTCGTGGCGGTGCCCTACCGCGACCACTGGTTCTGGATCGATGACCGGGACCTGCCGTCCAAGCGCATGTTCTCGTTTCTCATGTTCATCTTCACCCTCGTGGAAAAAACCGGGGGCAAGGAAGGTGCACCCATTGTGACAATCCCGGCGGGATAGAAAATCCATCAGAGTCGTCATGGCTGCTTCCTCTGCATATCGAATCCTTGACGGGCATCAAGCTCCTCTACCTATTGGACTAAAGTCCAATACCATCTCTCCTTGCATTGTGCTTTAGTTCCAGGCAACCTGCGCTGGTGCCTCCTTCCTCGTTGTGATTCCATCCAGACCGGCGGCTGGGCTGACGCGTGGGGAATACACAGGATTGGACTTGCTTTCCGGCAGCAGGATTCATTTAAACTTGGCATCGGGATCGATCCACCCGTATTTGGACGATTCCTTACGAATGGAAGGATCTTTCTTTGGAGGAAACCATGAAAACCAGGATCGTTTGTTTCGGGTTGCTGTTGACGGCCGCCTCGCTCATAGCGGCTCCGGTCATCGGAGCACAGCAGCCGGGCGGGGTTAGTCCGGGGGCGGACAGTTCTGCCATGGACACCCTCAAGCGCATGGGGGACTTCATGAGCCGGCTCCAACGTTTCAGCGTCACCATTCGCGACGGCTACGACGTGGTCCAGGAGTCCGGCCAGAAAATCGAGTTTGGCGATGTGCGCAAGCTCACCCTTGTCCGTCCGGACCGATTGCGCGTGGACGTGCTGCGCAGTGACGGTGAGAAGGCTCATGTCGCCTTCGATGGCAGGTTGATCACCGTATACAGCCCCAACCAGAAGGTTTACGCGACTTCGTATGTTCCGGGAGACATCGATGGAGCGGTGACCCACTTTGTGAGAGATCTCCAGATGCGTCTGCCCCTGGCCATGTTGCTTTTGACCGGACTCCCCGGGGAGATCGACCGGAGGGTGGTTTCGGCCGAAGTCGTGGAGACTTCCTCCATAATCGATCCCCCTTGTATTCATCTCGCGGCCCGAACGGATCGGGTGGATTTTCAGGTCTGGGTGCCCTCCGAGGGCGATCCCCTGCCCCGGCGGGTTGTGATCACTTATAAGGAAGAGGCGGGACAGCCACAGTTCTGGGCGAATTTCACCGAATGGAACCTTTCGCCCGAAGCTGCCGATACGCTTTTTGCTCTTTCCATACCCCAGGAAGCCACCCGGATCGAGTTCCTGTCCAGAATGCGCCCGGCGGCCAAGCCTGCGGCAAAGAAGGGAGGCAGGAAATGAGAATGCGAACGATGTTCAGGATGTTTTCCGTTGCAGCGGTTTTCCTCTTTGTCCTGTTTTTGGCCATGGAGGCCCAGGCAAGAGGTGGTCGTGGTGGTGGCGGTGGCGGTGGCCGCGGGGGGGGCGGAGGAGGACGCAGTTTCTCGGGCGGCGGAGGAGGAGGGGGAAGAAGCTTCTCGGGTGGCGGGGGCTTCAACCGATCCGGGCCTGCGAGCTCCGGAAGCTTCTCTTCAAGAAGCTCCATGGGTGGCGGGGCCAGAACCTCTTCCATGGACCGTTCCCGAATGGGCGCCGAGCGGGGCTATTCCACGTCCCAGAGGGCCGGCATGGCGGGATCGACCGACCGAGTTGGTCAGGCGGGACAAACCATGAGAGCACAGGACCGACAGACGGGCCGAACCGACCGGACACAGGCTCGTACCGATTTGGGCGGAGACCGGCAACAGGGCAGGACCGACAGGACTCAGAGTCGCGAGGATGGAAGGACGGACAGGACTGAGGGACGCCAGGACGTCAGGAGCGACCGTCAGGACGCCGTCACGGACCGGCAGCAAGACCGTCAGCAATACAGATCAGGTGCTCGAGAGGATTGGCAGGACTACAACCATGGCTACCATGGTGGCTACTATGGTGGGTATTCTCCGTGGGGATACGCAGCAGCGGGAGCCGTTGCCGCGACGGCTGCCTACGCCATCGGCACGGCTGTCACCGCCTCGGCCTTCACTGCCCTCCCCTGCACTGCGAGGACGGTATACGTCGGTGGAGCATACTACTATGAGTGTGGTGGAACCTGGTATTCACAGGCCTACTCGGGTGGAGACGTCACCTACGTGGTAATTGAAGCACCAGAAGGTTATTAGCACGGAAGGCGCACTGCAGCCCGGATCCCGTCATTCGAGGCAGGGCTGCAGGTCGGTTTTGCGAACGCGTCGTTTTTGGCTTATCCATTGTAAACCAAATCTGACAATAAGACCGGCAAGGCCAGGAAGGTCATCGGCTGCTGCGACCGGGGGGGATCCGCTATGCAGCCTGCCCGTGTCTCCAGCTGCCCGACCATGGCGCTCATCTCCGGGCCTGAGGACGAGGTTCCGCCCGAAGGTGAACGCCTACGGAACGATGGCAGCTAACTGACGTTCCATCCAGCTACCAACTCTCGCTGCCCGGAATGCGCATCATTTGTGTAGGTTTTTCTGGCTCATCGCACATTCGCGTGAAATCATCCGTTCCGTTCGTGCTGAGGTATCGAAGCACGAACTTTGCGACCGAGCGTTCACCCTTCGATACCTTGCATGTTGACCGCTTTTGGTTGGTTCATGGAAGATCGAAGTTCGCGGTGTTTTCACGCGAATGTTGGATGAGCTAATCTTGGAGCCTCCTTGGGGTGTAGCGAAGCTTCCGTCGAAAGAGCCGAGCGAGGAGGAAACATGGGGGCCTTGGCCAAAGCTTCGATGAAAAGGATTCAGCCTGCACTCAACGGGAATCGACATTTTTTGTTTTATTTCACCGTAGCATCTCCACCATTGCCTCAGAATCTCGCTTGACACGAATTTCGTGTTGCACTATTATTTTGATATGAAAAACGTGACCATTACACTCGATGAAGAAGTCGCCCGTTGGGCCCGGATCCGTGCAGCGGAGGGAGACACAAGTCTTTCCCGCCTGGTGGGCGAATTGCTCCGTGAGAAAATGCTCGAAGAGAGCGACTACCAGACGTCCATGAAGAATTACCTTGCCCAATCGCCCCGTGTGTTGAAGAAAAAGGGGCATACATATCCCGAACGCGAGGTACTCCATGACCGACAGGGTCTTCGTTGACACAAATGTTCTCATCTACGGCAGGGATGCATCAGAACCCCCAAAGCAGAAGCGAGCCATGGCGTGGATGGCCCGTCTGTGGAGCGAAAGGACAGGCCGATTGAGCTTTCAGGTCCTGAATGAGTTCTACGTAACGGTCACAAACAAGCTCCAACCCGGCATGGACCCACAGAGTGCACGCGAAGACGTGCGTTTCCTTCTTGCCTGGCGCCCGATACCTGTGGACGCCCGTGTTGTTGAGGGAGCTTGGCGCATCCAGGATCGTTACAAGCTGTCCTGGTGGGACGCTTTAATCGTCTCCGCCGCTCAAGTAAGTGACTGCCGCTACCTTCTGACGGAAGACTTCCAAGAAAACCTGAACATAGGTAATGTCGAGGTAATCAACCCGTTTCACATCCCGCCTGAATCCATCTGAGACAAGTCAATGACCACCGACCTTGTCGGTGGCTTGACAAGGAAAATTCTTAATTTCTCTGCCTGTCGCAGCGACAATGTCGCTTCACCAAATGTGTAGGGCCTTCGCCCCCACACTCGGCCACCGGAAGCTCGCATCATGGCCAAAATGGGCGCGCAATCCCATGCAGACCTCGTTCGATTCGCGGACAAACTGAACACCGATTTCCCCCCAGGATGACCTCTGAACATTGGACCAAGGTCCAATACCTTTCCTGCCCAGCCTGCTTTATGATCCATACGCGCTCAACAATAGCTTCTCCAACCCATCCCTGTTCACATGTTCATGCGGTTGGCGAAAAGCACGGTCCACACACTTGCAGAAACGCTCTCCAGAGGAGGAGACCATGAAAAGCGAAAAGAAAGGAATTTCGCGGCAGTCCTTCCTTAAAGCCGCCTTTTCCATTGGAATTTCAGCAAATTCCGCAGCGACACCTTTAGCACAAGCCGAGGCCGCACCGCTCAGGGTCCGCAGCACAGAGTGTGGCAGAGAGAAAAGGTCCCGGTCATCTGCGAACTGGGGCGACCGCATTTGAAGCAGCCCCGTCCATCAAACCACCGGCTTTGCCGGGGTGTCTGACCCGCTTTCACTGCCTTCAACAGACTCTTGCAAGAGCGTCACATGTGGGGCGTACGGAGAAAAGATCATTATGGAAAAAGAGCAAGAGAGAGCATCGTCACCGACCCGCCGCAATTTCATGACAAAAGCGGGCATCTTTGTGGCGGGAGGAATAGCTGGGTATGGTGCAAGCCTTGCCTTGCCTCCGACCCCAAAAGTGACTGAACCACCGCCCCTGCCATGGAAATGGGTCAAGCTCGATCCACTGGAGGCAGGCAGGCGGGCCTATCGCACCTATCTCGAGAAGAAAGGCTGAGGGAATGGCACCTGGCTGGGGTTTCTCAGCCTTTTGAAAGAGAAAGTCGGTTATCCCTGGACAACCCTCCCGGATTACATGTTCGCTCATGCAGGGCAAGGGTACGCCGGACATGGCACGCTGTGCGGCGCCCTGGGTGTCAGTTCGTGCCTCATCAACCTCGTTCTCTACGATGAGAATCAAACCTATGCGACCGTGATAGACCGGATGATGTGGTGGTATTCGGGAATGGAATTCCCGACGGAACGTTTTGACGATATCTCCAAGTTCCCCAAGCAAGTGAAGGCTAAGGCGATGACTCCCCTCTGCCACACATCGGTTTCGAAGTGGACGTTGGCCGCCGGCGCCGAGGTCACTTCCAAAGAGAAATATGAACGCTGCGCCAAGGTGGCGGGAGAGGTCGTCTACACCGTGGTGCACTATCTCAACGAATACTTCGATGGAAGATGGAAGCCTGCGAAATGGACGCCGTCGAAAGAAATCTCCCACTGTATTGAGTGCCACGGTCCGGAAGGTTTTCTGGAATACACGGATGGAATGAACCAACAGCAGGGCCATATGGAGTGCCTCCTCTGCCATACGGACCACACCAAGTAGGCAGGAGGGGGTCTGCTCATGCCCTCGGACCGGGAGGCAAGCGGAGGCCGGTATTTTTTGTTGGGAGAGGCTGCCTTCTTGCCAGAAGGGAACCAGGCGGACAGGCGGCAGAATTGAAACGGTCAAGAGCAGGAATGCAAGAGAATGAGAGTCACTGCGGTGCTCCTGGCGGCGGCCGCCGTGACGTTGACACCCGCAGGCAATGCCCGGGCTGTTTCACCCGTGACCAGTCGCACTCACGGGCGTGCTTTGGCCAAGAGGATGGGATATGGACGTTCCGATACTTACCACGGAAATGATAAGCGTCTTCGCGGTACTCGGTCTGGTGATCGTTTTACTTGTGTTCGATATTCTTCGCGTGGATGTTATCGGACTGCTGGTCATGACGCTGTTGCCCGTCACGGGTCTTCTGACCCCAGGTGAGGCGGCGGCCGGCCTTGGTTCAAAGGCTGTTATCGTCCTCATTTGTGTCATGGTCATCGGTGCATCGCTGAACAAAACCGGCGTTATGACAGTCGTGGCCCAGAAAATCATGAATGTCGCAGGCAAAAGCCAATCCAGGATAGTAAGTCTTGTGGCGTTGGGAACAGCCCTGCCTTCCGCATTCATGTCCAATGTCGGCTGCGCAGCCCTGATGCTGCCAGCCACCCTTGTTGTTGCCATATCCTCGATCAACACTTTCATCTTGCCGACACATCAGGTCAACGCCCTAATCATGCAGCCCGGAGGCTACAAAACCAAAGACTACGTGCGCGTCGGCAGCGGAGTCATGGTGCTTTTCATCTTGATCCTGATAGTGATGCTTGCCTTTTTCTATTAGCAACTGTCTCAAGATTCATTGGCCGTGGGCTCTGGACTTGGACCAAGTGCGGGAGCACCGCCCCATCTGGTGTGAGAGATTGGGACGGAAAGCGGGATCCGACCTCGAGTCCTCATCAAAACAGATGAACATAACCAAAAGGAAAAGATATGCTCACGATCATTCAAGAAAAAGATCAGGATCGGCTCATGCAAAGGGCGGCGCTGCACCTCTGCGAAAAGATCCGGGGAGAGCTTGCCGTGCGGGAGCAAGTGATTCTGGCGGTACCGGGCGGAAGAAATGTCGCGAAGATCTTTCAGGTGATGCAGGGGGAAGAGCTGGACTGGCAGCGGGTGCACTTCTTCATCATCGACGAAAGACTGGTGCCGGTCGACCATCCTGACAGCAACTACAAATTGCTGCGGGACCATTTTATCGATCCAATGGCGCGGGCAGGCAGGATCGCGCATGGGAATGCCCACCCCTTCATCATGGACCCTGCAAGCGCGGACCGCGGCGCGCGGCACTACGAGCGGGTCCTGGCGGAACATGGCTTCCGGTATGACATCATCCTCCTGAGCTCGGGGGAGGATGGCCACGTGGGCGCTTTGTACCCGCACCATCACTCCCTTGCAGACGGGCACCACGGCTTCATTGTGATGGACGATTCGCCCAAGCCCCCACCGGAGAGGATGACCTCGTCCCTTTCGCTGATGCAGACCGCGGAGGTTGCGGTCCTTCTCTTTGTCGGTGAGGCAAAACGCGAGGCGTACGGGAAGTTCAACGATGCTTCGTGTCCGGTCGCAGCCTGCCCCGCGAAACTGGTGCTCTCGATGAGGGATGCAACGGTATTCACGGATTTAGCCTGATCCCGCGTTGTCGGAGAGAAACGGAATACCCATGGGAGGGTTCGGAGGAAAACCATGAAACCATGTGATTTGGTCGTGTGCGGCACTCAAGGCGATCTTGCCAGACGCAAGCTGATACCCTCGCTCTACCAGTTGGAAAAGGCGGAGCTCATTGCCCCGGACACCACCATCGTCGGGGTGGCGCGGCAGGAGTCCACCGCCGAGGGATACCTCGCCCTGGCTCGCGAGAGTCTGGAACACTTCATGAAGGAGCCCGTCGACAGCACGGTTTGGGAACGCTTCGCCCGGCGACTGCGGTATGCGCAGATCGACCTGAGGCAACCTGAGCAGTACAGCCGGCTTCAGGCGGAGGTGGACCAGGAACTGCGGGAAACGGTCAATTACTTGGCCGTGGCGCCGGACTTATTTGGCCCGGTCTGCCAGGGGCTTGCGACTGCCGGGCTTGCCAGGGACCGGGCACGAGTGGTGCTGGAAAAACCCATCGGCACGGACCTCGCCTCCTCCCGGGTCATCAACGATGCGGTGGGGGCCTTCTTCGACGAAGGGCAGGTGTACCGTATCGACCACTATCTTGGGAAGGAAACGGTATTGAACCTTCTGGCGCTGCGCTTCGCAAATTCCATCTTCACCACCAACTGGGACCACAACACCATCGATCACGTCCAGATCACTGTGGCGGAGGAGGTCGGGATCGAGGGGCGGTGGGGATATTTCGACCAATCCGGGCAACTCCGAGACATGGTGCAAAATCATCTCCTGCAGATCCTGACCCTGGTTGCCATGGAGCCGCCTGCCGCCCTGGACGCAGACAGCATCCGTGGTGAGAAGCTCAAGGTGCTGAAAGCGCTTCGCCCGATCACCCGGGACAATGTCGACCAAAAATCGGTGCGGGGACAATACACCGCAGGTTTTCTCGAGGGCGGGCCGGTCCCTGGGTATCTCCAAGAAGAAGGCGGCAACCCCCGGAGCAGCACCGAGACCTTTGTCGCCCTGCGTGTGGATATCGACAACTGGCGCTGGGCCGATGTGCCTTTCTATCTGCGGACCGGCAAACGGATGACCACCAAGCGCAGTGAGGTCGCGATCCACTTCAAGCGCCTGCCCCACAACATTTTCAAGGGGAGCTACAGGCAGTTGCCGGCTAACCGGCTGATCATCCGGCTCCAGCCCGATGAAGGGGTGGAAATCGAGGTCCTGAACAAGGTTCCCGGTTTGGGTAAAGGCGTGCAGCTCCAGCGGACGTTACTGGATCTCAGTTTTTCAGAAGCCTTCAAGAACGAGAGAATCGCCGACGCCTATGAACGGCTGCTGATGGAGGCTATGCGGGGCAACCAGGCATTGTTCATCCGGCGGGATGAGGTGGAGCAGGCCTGGGCCTGGGTCGATTCCATCCAGGACGCGTGGCAGGCGCAGAATGAGCCGCCAAAGCCCTATGCCGCCGGAACCTGGGGACCGGTCGCCTCGGTGGCCCTGCTCGCCCGGGACGGCAGGGAGTGGGATGAGTAGCTTCCTCGGTTTGACAGTTCCAGAGAACAGGACCGGGTGGATGTTGATCGTAATCGCTATCGGTATCGATATCGATAGGGATACCGATACCCATTAGGAAGAAAACGCACACCACATGGTGTCGAAACGAGGAGTAAGACCATGCGCCAGGCAGTTCTGGAAGTCACCGAACGGATAGTCCAACGCAGCCGCGAGCATCGCACCAGGTACCTGGAGAACATGGAGGAGGCCATGGTGGAGGGACCATTCCGGCATCGGCTCCCCGCCAGTAACCTGGCACACTCCATCGCGGTCTGCCTTGGGGGAGAAAGGGAGCGAATGCACGATGGGCACTCTCCCCATATCGCCATCGTCACCTCCTACAATGATTTGCTCTCCGCCCACCACACCTACGAGAATTATCCTGCCATCCTCAAGAAGGCGGTGGCTGCGGCCGGCGGCGTAGCACAGGTCGCGGCCGGCGTGCCCGCCATGTGCGACGGGGTGACCCAGGGCGAGCCGGGCATGGACTTGAGCCTGATGAGCCGAGACGTAATCGCCATGGCCACGGTGATCGGCCTTTCCCACAATGTTTTCGACGGCGCCCTGCTTCTCGGTATCTGCGACAAGATCCTGCCCGGGCTGCTCATGGGGGCGCTGCAGTTCGGACACCTCCCCATGATCCTGGTGCCGGGCGGCCCCATGCGCACGGGGCTGTCCAACAAGGAGAAGGCCCATGCCCGGGAGCTCTTCGCGGAGGGCAAGATCGGCCCTGAGGAGATGCTGGCGGTGGAATGCCAATCTTACTGCGGTGCCGGGACCTGCACCTTCTATGGCACCGCCAACAGCAACCAGCTCATCGCGGAGCTCCTGGGGCTGCACCTGCCAGGCGCCTCCTTTGTCAATCCCGACGACCCCCTGCGGGAGGCGCTTACCATCGCCGCCGCCACCCGGGTCACCGGCATGACCCATCTGGGGGGGACCTATACCCCCATCGGTCAGGTCGTCAGCGAAAAATCCGTAGTGAACGCCATCGTCGGGTTGCTCGCCACTGGAGGCTCTACCAACCAGACCATGCATCTGGTGGCCGTTGCCAGGGCGGCCGGCATCCGCATCAACTGGGACGATTTCTCCGACCTTTCCCGGGTGGTGCCCCTGCTGGCGCGGATCTATCCCAACGGGCCGGGGGACATCAACACCTTTCAGGACGCAGGCGGTCTGGCAGCACTGGTTACGGAGCTCCTGGAGGGCGGTTTTCTGCACAGGGACGTGCAGACCGTGGCGGGCGCGGACCTCGAAGCCTATGCCCGCAGACCGGTACTGGACAAGGGGGCTCTTGCCTGGAAGGCGGAGCCGGAGCACTCCGCGGACCTCTCGGTGATCGCCTCCGTGCAAAAGCCCTTTTCCACTTCGGGCGGGCTCAAGGTCCTCTCGGGTAATCTGGGCCGCGCCGTTATCAAGGTGTCTGCCCTGGCAGATGGGGCGGATACGGTCGTCGAGGCTCCCGCCGTGGTCTTTCACACCCAGGAAGAGCTCATCAGGGCGTTCCAAGAGGGCCGATTGGACCGCAGTTTTATCGCAGTGGTACGCTTTCAGGGGCCCCAGGCCACGGGCATGCCCGAGCTCCATAAACTCATTACCCCCCTCGCCGTGGTGATGGACCATGGCCACCAAGTGGCCATGGTGACCGATGGTAGGTTGTCCGGCGCCTCAGGCAAGGTGCCGGCCGCCATCCATGTGACTCCGGAGGCGCTCTGCGGCGGAATGCTCGCCAAGGTGCAGGATGGCGACCTGATCCGCCTCGATGTCGGAAGCGGCAGACTCGATCTGCTGCTGGACGAGACGGAGATCAAGGCCAGGGAGTATGCCGACCCCGGTGTGAAAAAGGTCCGCTACGGCACTGGCCGGCAGATCTTTGCCCCCCTGCGCAGCAATATGCTGAGCCCGGAAGAAGGCGCAAGCTCACTGTTTACCTATGTCTATGAAAAATGCCAGGTGAATTTCCCCTTTCAGGAGGAGTGATGGACATGCAGAGGCATTGGCAAATCCAACCCGAGGAGGTCCTGCGCCAGGGACCGGTGATGCCGGTGATGGTCATTCAGAAACTGGAGCACGCGGTGCCACTGGCAAGGGCCCTGGTGGCCGGCGGAATACGCGTGCTGGAGATTACCCTGCGCACCCCGGTGGCCATGGAGGCCATCCGCATCATCAGTCGCGAGGTCTCCGGCGCCATGGTCGGCGTGGGCACTGTGACGCACGTTGAAGAGCTGACCGCCGTTGCCGAGGCGGGGGCGGTCTTTGCCATCAGTCCGGGGCTGACCGTGGAGCTGCTCAATGCGGCCAATCAGGGTCCCATACCCCTGATTCCCGGCATAGCCACGATCTCAGAGTTGATGACCGGCATGGCACGGGGTTACAGCCACTTCAAATTTTTCCCGGCAGAGGCCGCAGGCGGTGTGAGAATGCTTCAGGCCATTGCGGGGCCCTTTCCCCAGATCACCTTCTGCCCCACGGGAGGCATTACCCCGGCCAACTATCGCGACTACCTCGCTCTGAAGAATGTCGCCTGCATCGGCGGTTCGTGGGTCGCCCCCCAGGAG
>JAAYUJ010000157.1 GCA_012517775.1 Deltaproteobacteria bacterium | reverse complement strand
TCTCCAGTAGTCTTGGGTAAAGTCTGACGGCGGGATGTTTTTTTGAAACAGTGAAAAAAGGGGAAAGGAAGGATCTCTGAGGGGTGTCGCCTTGCGTGCCGTTGGCACGGGATTTACAGTGGAATTTCGCAACGGCAGCCTCTTGAGATGATGGAACGGTATGGGCTACAAGTTTAACCGGAACTGCCATGTGGAGTCGCTTGAAGACAGACTGTTCTGCGTGAGGGAGATTCAAACCCGGGCATCGGGAAATGAAGCTGGCAGTGACCGCTTCGGGGTTTTCGGGAATCAAATTGAGAGCGCCATGAAGCCTGATGTCCATGCGCCTGCCACTATCGGTATCGGGGAGAGAATTGCCGGCGCTGAAAGGCTTTTTGGAGAATGGGGCGAAAAATTAAAAAAGGAAGAACGCATCGGCCGGCTGATTCATCGATTGGAGGCGGACCTCAGGAGGTCCCGCAAGACCATGCGCAGACTGGGGATTATCGATGCCTGCGCCCGTTGCGACGAAAACACGCCCGAAGGGAGTTGCTGCAGCCGTGGCCTCGAAAGGAAATACGGCCCCCTTCTTCTGCTTGTCAATTTACTCCTGGGTGTCGATCTGCCTCAACGACGACAACGGGGGGACAGCTGCTATTTTTTGGGACCCTGCGGTTGCGCTCTCAGAGTGAGGCATATGCTTTGCGTAGACTACCTTTGCCCGGAATTGGAAAAAACACTGGGGCAAAAATCGCTCGTTGAGATCCAAACCGTTTCGGGAGATGAGATTGTATCGGCCTTCCTCCTGGAGGAAGCCGTCAGGGAAACAATGAAACAGCTCCTTCAATGAGCTTCTGCTGCGGGCTGCTGCTCCAGGGTGAACGGATCGCTTCTGTGCCGGGCAATTCGACCAATTCTCCCAAGCCGCCGTGATCCGATGGTCCACAGGTGGGCAAAGCCGGGCAACAAAAGTCACGACACTCTCCGAAGCGGCCGGAAAGGCCCGCAAGGGACATATAGGAAAGATTACCGCACCTCGAAAAACACTGACGGTGATTTTGAAGCCAAGCTGAAATCGAGGAACTTCTCAATTCAGTTCAATTAATAACCGCTTTGTAGGTCGGGTTTCCATATCTTCTCAATAAGACCCGCTCACGACTGTTCGTAGGTCGGGTTTTCATAACCGACATCCGGGTGCAAAGACCGTCGGGATGTGAATTCCGACCTGCTTATAGAGGAGTTACGAGATTGAAGGCTCTTCAGAGTAGAAATCCCAGTCCGATGAACTCAGCTTGGCCAGAATGTCTTTCTTGTCTTCCGATCCATTAGTCCTCAGAACATAAAGATCCTTGGACGATTGCACTACGAGGGCGTTTTCGTAGCTCAATTCCTTGCCATCCTTGTTTCGAATTAAGACGACTCTCCTTGCCATGATTCACCGCTCCTAATCTGCGAGGCTGTATACCTTTCTCCCACCGGAATGGATTTGTAACAGATCACTCCCGAACACACATTTTCCATATCGGGATTTTCTGGTTTTTTATTAAACAGTTTGGCACAGAGGGGGCAGGGAAGTAACAAGTATTCCAATGGCGTCACATTGGCACAGAGGAAATCTCGGCATGATGCTGAGCACATTATCACGGCAAAAGCTGCTGCGGAGACCGCAAAGCCAGCAGAGATCTTCTCGTGAGTCCTCTCCGCGATCTCGGCGTTCTCTATTCCGATAAGTTCTTTGGTTCGCTGCTCGTAGGTCGGGATTCTAATCCCGACGAACGCATGTCGGGCATGGAAACCCGACCTACAAAGCGAGTCTTCATTGTTCAGGGTGCCCCGAAGAGGCATGATGGACTGGGGTCAAACGGGTGGTTCTCACCGATATCCCCTCAGGTCCCTGATGATGGCGCGAATCGCCCCTTCCTGAAGCTCCACACTCTCAGCAAGCTTGAACTGGACGAGGGCTCGTGCAAGATTGTGCTCAGGAT
>JAAYUJ010000156.1 GCA_012517775.1 Deltaproteobacteria bacterium | reverse complement strand
CTGGTTTTCAAGTACGATCATCCCCTGGAGTCTGCCGCTTCTTGACACATAGATCACGGTCTTTCCAGCCCGGCTGCGATCCTCGCCGCGTCGTCGGAAATAACCTGTGTTGACCCCTCGTTCTTCCATGAATGCACGGTTACCCACCAGGACTTCCTGCGAGTCCCATCGCGCGGCAATGCCCCCCCCCAGAAAGATCTCGAATTCCTCCACTTCACCCGGTGCGATCCCCCGCCGAGCGGCTTCCTGCATGATGCCCCTGGCCATGGGGTGGTTGCTATTCTTCTCGGCACTGGCTGCAAACTGCAAAATGCTCCCCTCCTCCACCCAGGGAGCCCTCGGAATGATTTCCGTGATCTCAGGGACATCCGAGGTAATGGTCCCCGTCTTGTCGAAACAGACCGCATCGATTCCGTTTAACCTCTCCAGAGACATTCCACCCTTGACGACGATTCCTCTGCGTGCCGCATTGGCAATGGCCGCAGCCAATGCCGTGGAGGTAGCCAACACTGTGGCGCAGGGACACGACATGACGAGGGCAACACTGAGGGCTCTCTGGAGGCTTCGAGTGACCAGAAAGGTCACAACCGTCGCGATAGCGCCCATCCCGGTCAGACGCGATGCAAGAAGATCGGCTCTCTTTTCCACATCTGCCCGTTTGGCGAGGGAATCTTCCACGAGCTGCAATGTTCGAGACAGGAAAGTGTCGGACCCAACCTTTTCCGCCCTGACGTACACAAAGCCCTCAACTACCCGCGTGCCCGCAAAAACTGAGTCCGGTGCCTTGCGATGTTCCGGCTGGGCCCGTCCGGTAATGTGGGATTCATCCACAAGGGCTTCCCCTTCCACAACCACGCCATCCACGGGAAGATCGGCGCCGTTGCCCACCCAGACCACATCCCCCACATGAACCTGAGAGACTGGAACTTCCACCTCGGCACCTTCCACCAAAAGAAAAGCCTTTTCCACCTTCCCGCGCAGTGCCTCACCGATGGTTCGCCGGGATTTCTCCGTGATAAACCCCTCGAGGAATTCCCCGATGGAAAGCACCCACAGGATTTCGATTGCCGTAAGCGCCTCCCCCATGAAGACGGCAAGGCCGCAGGCTGCGGTGAGAAAAGGCAGGAGGCCCCATCTTCCTCCCTTTTTCCACCGGAACGCCGTTCTGACCGCCAGAGCAAGTGTCAGACAGGCCGCCAGAATTCCTGTCGCGGACCCAGGAGTCTCCACCAGCGGTCTCCTGAACCAGAACCTCCGAATCAGACTCACCATCAGAAATCCCGTCAGACCGACGAGATTCCAGATACTGCCGCTGGAGAGAACACGAGCGGCACCCGTCACACCGTATTTCAACGGGCCGGGGACGGAGCATTCCGATGCAGGAGGGAATGCCGCCGTCACGGTTCCGGAACGACTCAATCCTTCCTCCAGCAATACCAGCATATCCGAGGGTCCCACACGCTCCGAATCGTAATAGATGATGACCGTCCCGCTGGAGCTGCGTACCTCGTTGCTTATGACCGGCTCCTGCGCGCCCAGCCATTCTCTCAGATCATCGAAATGTCGATTCTCCATTCCTTCCTGACGGATTCTGACGCGCAGGCGGCCAGGAATGGAATGTCGCACCTGCACGTAGGCTTTCCCTCCGTTCTCAGACATCATATTCCTTTCCCTGGAAGCCCTCCCCAACAATCCATTTCCATCTTCCACCCTCCCTCGAGTCACGGCTCACCCCCGCAGGAATCCTGGAATTGACGCGGCATCCTCTTTTGATTAGACTTGAAAGCAACCGCTCATACTCTGACAACACGGCAAGACTTGTATATTGCATCCATCTCACGGGGATGATGGAGATAGATATCGGCGAAGACGCAATTTCAGCACAGGGGGTAATGATGGGACTCATCGATGATGTGGCAAAAATGGGATGGGGTCCTGGCCTGCTTGTCGGCATCGGCGCAGTCGTCCTTGTACCGGTGCTGATTCCCGTTGTCGGAAGCGTCCTCAGGCCTCTGGCCAAGGCGGCGATCAAAGGGGGCATGATAGCTTACGAAAAGGTCAGACAAGTCGCCTACGAGGCCAAGGAGAGCGTTGAGGACGTTGTGGCCGAAGTCAAGTCGGAACGCACTGAGTCTGCCTAGCGCTCAGACAGTCTTGTTTTACGGGGTGATGTGCCGAACGTGTCAGCAACTCATGAGACCGCCAGTCCCCCCGCCTGTGTCTCGCCCCTCTCAACGTTGACCTTTTTGCGTTTTCTGACCTTTGAAGACACGGCGTCCTTCAAGAGCTCGACCCGGTCCGTCCTCTCCCAGGGAAGGTCCATATCGGCCCTGCCCACCTGACCGTACGTGGCAAGCTTTTGATAGAATCCCCCCTTGTGTCTGGCGGGCAGATAGCGGAGCTCAAAATGCCTCATGACACCAGCCAGGCGAAAGTCGAAGTGCGTCCTAAGAAGAGAGGCGATATCCTCATCGGCGAGCTTTCCCGTGCCGAAGGTTTCCACCTGTATGCT
>JAAYUJ010000155.1 GCA_012517775.1 Deltaproteobacteria bacterium | reverse complement strand
TTCGTTCTGTGATAGTGTATTCCGTACCTATGTATGTTCCCCGGCCGGAGACGGCGTCTGAAGGGAAGCGGCCCTGTTGATTCACTCACTCCCGGACAGCTCTCCACGGCTCTTTTTCACTTCCACCCTATCCAGCACCTTTTCGAAATAGTGCTGGTTCTCTTCCAGGGCCAGTGAGACGTTGCGGGTCATGTTGAGTTTCATGATGAGATAGTTGAGCTTTTTTATCTGCCTGTATTTTTCCCGGGTGTCCTGCATTCCGGCAAGAAGAGCCTCCGTTGTGCGGATCTCTTTGCGCAGCTCCAACTCAGGAGGAAGACAGTCGGCATTCTTCAATATCTTATGGGCGAGGCGCAGGTCCGGAGGAATGTGTCGGTCCTCGTCAAGATTGAGGGGCTTCCCCTTCCCCGGCAGATTTTCAAACTCCCCTTCATTGATGGCTTCGCGGATCTTTTCTTCCGCAATCTTATCGAAGATATTGAAAAGATTACTCATGAAACGCCTCCTGCGGATGGATCCGGAGCGAACTCGGCCCTGCCGGTGGCAAAACATAACACATCCCGTTTGGAGTTCCAATGACGAGCGTATCCAGGCACGATCCGCAGATTGACTTCCCCCGGTACTATCCTCCCACGACCATCCGGATTCTCGGAGCCGGCCATTTCGGCAGACTTGCAGCCGAAAGGCTCAGCCGCCGCTTTCCTCATGCCGATTTTCTCGCAGTGGACCTGCGCAGCGAAAAGATCGAAGCTGTTGCGAGGGATGTCGGTCTGCCAGTCCGTGTGGAGGATGCTCTCTCATATCTTCTGACCGCTTCCCTGGTCGATAATGTGTGGGTCATTCCCGCCGTTCCCCTGCATGTGGCGTTGCGGTGGACGATCGCAAACCTTGCCGGGTACGGCCACGCAGAGATCCTTCCTGTGCCGGAGACCGTGGATGCCCAGGTCCCCAATCCCTATCGCATGGAATCCGGTACGCTCTATGCCAGTTTTGCGACTTTCATCTGCCCGGATACGTGCAACGAACCGGATGAGATCTGCACGCACACCAGGGAGCCGAGGCGTGGAAATCTCTTTCAAGTTCTGGAAGGCATCCGGGTTCCCGATTACAAAGTGGTGGTGGTACGGAGCTGGCAACTCGCGCCGGGTGTGGGAGGATATCCAATGGGTTACTTGCGCGGCAAGCTCGCGGAAATCCAGCGGCAGCCTGCCTCCTATCTCATGGCTACAAGTTGCCGCTGCCACGGCGTGATCGATGCGTTTGCGTGGAAGCCGTGGTGAGGCTCTTCCATGCAATCCTTTGAATGGCTGGTCCATAAGGCGGCAAGGTTGTGTTTGCTCCCACCCCCCTGATTCAAGAAGCAAGAATCCCTTTGTGCCCCTAGGCTCATTGAGTTATTGACGGAAACCGGGTATATAGCGTCCACGTTTTGTGGGGTTTCTGCATCGCTCCGACCGGGCAGGCCGGGAAGAGCTCCACCCGAAAACAACTTGCCGCGTCCAATTGATTTTGCCGCTCCCCACCCGGCAAAACAGGACCGACACGCAACTGAACGGTTGATGATTAATCAGCCGAAGGAGGAATGAAGACTCATGGATGATCAAGCCAACCCTGTGGTTTCAGTGGAAACTTCCGAAGGAACCATCCACGTTGAGCTCTGGGCCGATAAGGCACCGGGAACGGTAAAGAATTTTCTGCGTTACGTGGATGACGGGTTCTATGACGGCACCATATTCCATCGTGTCATTCGCGATTTCATGATCCAGGGAGGAGGGCTGACTCCCGACATGAAGTCCAAAAAGACTCACGACCCCATCAAGAACGAAGCCAAGCCCGATTTGAAAAACGAGCGGGGGACCATTGCCATGGCGCGTACTGCTCTTATCAACAGCGCCACGTGCCAGTTCTTCATTAATACCGTGGACAACCCCTTTCTGGATCATAAGAACCCCACTCCTCAGGGCTTCGGCTACGCAGTTTTCGGCAAAGTCATCGAGGGAATGGACGTGGTTGATGCAATCCGAGAGGTGAAGACCACTTCGTTTGGTCAGTACGATGATGTTCCTTCAGCTCCGGTCATCATCAAGAGTGTCAAGAGGATCGAGAACGCCTGAGGCGCATTTTTCCGCTGTAGCATTGCCTCATGCCTTTTCGTGGCATCCACGATGATGCAAAGCGCGAAATATACCGCAGTCCCTCATGGCCCTTCGGGGCACCCCAAAACAATGAAAAGTCCTTTGCAGGTCGGGTTTCCATATTCGACAGCCGTTCTCGGGATTAGAATCCCGACCTACGAGCAGCGAACCAAAGGACTTTTCGTAACAGAGTCACTGTTGCGGAATCACCGCTTTCGCTGCGACGGGAAGCTGTAGCCCTCCAACAGATGTTTCAATTCATTGCGAAGGACCCTCGGTGTGAACCCAAGGGCGAAGGCTCGGGAACTGTCCAGGGACACATCGGGCGGCCTCGCGGCTGCCATGGGAACATCCTTCTGCAGGCATGGAACAAGCCTGGCGTCTCCCTGCCCCAAAATTTCCACAACGAGTCTCCCAAAATCATAACGGGAGATGCGCTCCCTCCCCCCGAGATGCAGAAGCCCACGGGCTTTCTCCAGGGCGAGAAACAGTCCGCGGACGGCATCTCTCACACTCAGGGGAGTCCTGTATTCATCCGTGAACAGGCGAAGCTCACCACCCTCCTTGAGCTTCCCGATCATCGACTGAAGAATATTCTGCGACGTGGATCGGGGATCCCCGAAAAGAAGGGGCATGCGGCAGATGATCGCATCAGGATGACAATCCAGAATTCCCACTTCTGCCTGTGCCTTCTGCTCTCCGTAGGCACTCACAGGGGAAACCGGATCCTCTTCCCGATATGGAGCTTTCCTCCCGTCAAAAACCAGGTCCGATGAGGTGAAGACATAGGGAATCGAACCTTCAGACGCAAGCCCGGCCAATGTCAGGGAAGCATCGACGTTGATTCTCCTTGTCTTTTCAGGTTCCAACTGACAAAGATTCGGCTGGGATGCGGCTGCCAGGTGAAGAACAGCATCGGGTGCGGTTTCCTGCACGAGTCTCTTCACCTGGGTCGGCCGGGTGAGGTCTGCGCGCACGACACACACCCCTTCCATTTCAATCCGGTGGTCATGGACGACACCGAAGACCCGCCATGAATCTCTGCCGAAGAAACATGCATGCCATCCGAGGAAACCGCTCGCTCCCGTGACCAGCAGCCTCTTCCTTTTCTCTTGCACCACGTTACCCACTAAAATGAAAACCGCTCTTCTCCATAATCGCTTCCCATTCACAGCCCATTTTGCTATGGTCTGATTCATCCGGAAAAAAGAATGTGTCCACTGGAAGCCCTGCGGCCGGATAACCGCGCCAAGACGAGGAGTAGCGAATTGATATCTGGGGTGACCAGAAAACGGTTTTGGCTTGCCGCAATCATCGGTTTGACCATTCTCTTTCTTACCCTCAAGCAAGCTGATCTAAAGAGGCTCGGAGAGAGCATCGCTGAAATCAATTTGATTTGGGGAGCTGTCGCGGTATTGGCCAGCGCCCTGAGCTACCTCTGCATCGCCGGAGTCCTTTACCATCTTCTCCGGGGCATGGGGCACGCCCTCTCGTTCTCCTCATCCTTCAAGATCT